>DXHG01000007.1 GCA_019113455.1 Candidatus Treponema faecavium
GCTTCGTATACATCTTCGGGAACAGTCTGCAGCCCGGAGATATAGATAATCGTGTTCATCGCTGTCGACTGCCACGTACATACGATGACAATCGCTATCCATGCCGCCGAGGTATTTGACAGAAGGCTTGAAGAAAGGAAGGCGAGCCCAAGCGCCTGTCCCGCCGCCGGAAGTATATAGGTAAAGAAGAACTGGAAGATGTAGCCGACAACGAGCCCGCCAAGCACATTGGGAATAAAGTAAATGGCGCGCAGCCCGCTCTTGAACTGTATGTTGTTGTTCAGTCCTATCGCAAGAATCATGCTGAGCACGTTGACGAGTATAGTGGCGACTATCGCGAGCTTAAACGTAAACAGGTAGGAACGGCCCACCCGCGCGTCCTGAAACAGGTCGATATAGTTGCGCAGACCGACAAAATCGTAGTCGCCAAAGCCGCGGTAATTGGTAAAACTGTAGATAAAGCCCTGAATCAGCGGCAGCGTGTTAAAGCAGAAAAATAATGCGAGAATGGGGACAGTCATCGCCAGAAATGCCTTATTGCCCCCGATGAGCTGTTTTTTCATGAGTTGCCTCCTCGTGCCTGATAGTCTTTCAGTTTCCGGATAATATCGCGGTTGTAGCGCACCCAGTCGGTATCAAATTTGGTTAGGAATGCGTCCGTGTCTTTGTTTATCAGGAACGACTGTATCATCGCGTCAACGCCCATACCGGCGGGGTAGTAATGGTCCTGATAGTCGGCCGTCTTACCGCTGTCTATGTAGGGCTTCATGCCGTTGAGCATGTGCGATATGGTAAAATTGCCTTTCTTGCAGGGAACCGCGTTCTGATCATCGAGATACAGCTGTACGTTTTCGTCCGCAAACAGGAAATCAAGCACCTTGTACGCGGCTTCTTTATGCTCGCAGTCTTTGATAATGGAAAACTGCAGGTCGTTGCCTGAGTTCAGCACATTTTGTTCAGGATCATTGCTTGCCGGGAATACGAACGAGTCAATATTGATGTCGGGATTTACCGAAAGGATCTGGGGAATAGCGTAATTTCCGATTACAAACATAGCTGCCCCCCCCCGCGCGAATTCGGTACACGCATCGTTGTAGCCGTAGGCGAACGGGTCGGGCTGCGCGTAGTCAAGCAGCGCAAGGTCGCGCTCGGCAACTTTGCGGTACGCCTCGGTAAAAGTGGCCTCGCCGCGGTTTACCTGCTGGCAGATGTCGGCGGGCACTAAGTCGACGGCGATAGCGTTCCACGGTGCAAGGCACGTCCACGTGTCGCGGTAGCCAAAGAACAGCGGCTGTATGCCGGCAGCCTGTATCTGCCCGCACAGCGCAATAAACTCATCCCACGTACGCGGTATCGTCCAGCCGTGCTCATCAAAAATATCCTTGTTATACAGCACGCCGGCAGCGTTTGCCGCAAACGGCGCCGCGTACGCGCCTTCGGCAGGTACAAACTCAAGCAGGTCGGCCGTTTCAAGGTACGAGTCTTTAATATCCGCAAGACCTGCGTAATCGGATATGTCCATGAGCATACCCGCGTCAAGGAAAATGGAATAGTTAATGTCTCCGCCGATGCCTATGATGTCGGGCGGGTCTTCGCGGACAAAGCGCGTCTTAAGAATCGTCATCGCCTCGTTCGGCGATTCAATCGTAAGCACTATTTCGTCCTGCGATTCGTTGAACTTCTGTTCAAGCGTTTCAAAGATTTTGACTGCTTCGGGTTTGTAGTTAAGCAGTTCAATGTGAATTTTTCCGTCCCGTGGCTGCGCGCCGCCGCATGAGGCAAGCAGAAAAACGGAAAACACCGCACCGACAGCTCCCCGCAAAAAAAACTTGCGGCGTGTATGCAAGAGCTGCTGTTTCATACTCGTATCCTCCTCTAAAATAGATTACGCATATGTACTGTGTGTATTACGCCGGATGTGCTGAGATGAAGGTATGAGACAATACATATATTACTATCATATACCGATAAGTTATATTTGTCTATGAAAATTTTTGCATAACATGTATCAGGAAACAATACAATCAGTATAAAAATATTGCCTGTCCGCCGCCGTACCGCTGCGGACAGGCAGTGTGCCGGCGCGGCGGCGCGCAGAGCAGCACCCCGCAGGGAACTGCAGGAAACAAGCCGAGCGTGCAGCGCAGAAACACCCCGCCTATGCTTTTACCAGTTTAAGCACCAGGCACTGCCGGTACGAAATCTGATACGTAACAAAAAGCCCCGCGTGCATCAGCTCTGCGCCGCCGAGCGTGAGATTATCGTATATCGTATCGTCTCCCGCCCATACCGGCATAACGCGGTAGCAGGCGGCAGGATCAAGCCCCTGCAGGCGGAACGGCCGCCCCGCCGGATTAGCGCCGGGCATGAGCCATACAAGCGTAACGAGTGCCTCGCTTTTATCTTTTGACACGTACATCCATGCCGCGCTGTCTCCCGAACCGAATAAGCCGCCTGCGTAATCGGCGGCGCCGCTTATGTGCCACGGCGTCTGTATGCGGTAGAGATCTCCACTGCGCACGAGCGTGCGGAGCTCCTTGTACCGCGCAGTAAGGCTTTGTATCTCAGCGCACTCATCCTGCGGCAGTTTCGTGAGGTCAAGCTCATAGCCGAACATACCCGCCGCTGCAACGGCAAAGCGCAGCATGAGCGGCGCCGTACGCCCCGTCTGGTGGTTCGGCACGGCTGATACGTGGCACGCCATCGTAGAAGCCGGATACACGATGCTGGTCGCCAGCTGTATCCACACGCGCGAAGGCGCGTCGGTATTGTCGCTCGTCCACGTCTGCGGCATATAATAGAGAATTCCTGGGTCGTAGCGGCCGCCGCCGCCCGAGCAGCTTTCAAAGAGCACGTGCGGAAACCGCCGCGTGAGCGTGTCCATGAGCCGGTAGAGCCCCAGTATAAAGCGGTGCGGCGTTTCTCCCTGCCGGTCTGGCGGCAGCGCGGCGGAGGCAACGTCTGTGAGGTGGCGGTTAAAATCCCACTTCACATACGAAATCGGCGTGGAAGCGAACGTCTCGCTGAACACCGAAATAAGGTAATCTACAACGTCATCGCGCGAAAGATCGAGTACGAGCTGGCTGCGGCCGGTAACCGGAGTCCTGCCTGAAACATGCAGACACCAGTCGGGATGCGCGCGGAACAGCTCGCTGTTCTCGCTGACCATCTCCGGTTCCACCCAGAGGCCGAACGACATGCCGCGGCTTTGTATGGCCTGGGCAAGCGCGGAAAGACCTCCGGGCAGTTTTTTTGCGTTTGCGGACCAGTCGCCAAGCGAGCGGAAATCGTCATCGCGCTCACCGAACCAGCCGTCGTCAAGCACAAAGAGCTCAATGCCTGCCTGCTTGGCCGCGTCTGCAAGCGTGAGGAGCTTTTCGGTATTAAAGGCAAAGTAGGTTGCTTCCCAGTTATTGATAATAACGGGGCGGTCTTTGTCGCGCCACTCGCCGCGGCACAGGCGGCTGCGGTACAGGTCATGATAGGCGCGGCTCATGCCGCCAAGGCCCTCCGTGCTGCGCACCATGACGAGTTCAGGCGTGATGAACGAGTTTCCCGGTTCGAGCTTCCAGCAGAATGTTTCAGGATTGATGCCGGCGGTTACGCGCGTCGTAAAACACTGATCAACTTCCGCCTGCATGATAAAGTTTCCGCTGTACACGAGCGAAAACCCGTACACGACGCCCTGCGTTTCGGCGGCTCCTTCTGCAAGGAGGGCCATGAACGGGTGGTGCTGATGGCTTGAAACGCCGCGGCGCGAAAACACCTGCTGCACGCCGGGTGCAAGCGGTCTGATAAATGGTACGCGTTCGCGGCAGTGCGCGCCCGAAAGGGTAAGCACGCGGTATGACGAATCTGGGAAATCGATGCAGGCGCTCATCGCGTGGTTAAGCATAACCGGCTCGGCGCCTGCCGGATTTATGATGATGGTGTGGCGGCAGATAATGTCCTGTGCGCAAAAGACCGTGTACGAGAGCCCCACGGTAAGGCCCGTGAGCGGGTCGGCAAGCGCTATCGTGAGCGTGTCTGCTTCCGATTCGTCTTCGGTATACACGGCGGGAAGCCCCGTGAGCTGCGGCTTGCCTTTTATAATCGCAAAACTCTTGTAGCACAGGTCAGCGGAATGGGAGCCGTCTGCAAAAAACGCCTTGAACGCAGGCGTTCTGAAATCGCTTCTGCCTGCGAACGGATACTCCTGCATGACCGTGTCGAGCGAGAACACGCGCCTGTCTCCGTGTCCGGGCGGATTAGGCGAAAAGCCGATGTCAGTGTGGCGGCACACGCAGTGCCCGCTCCAGTGTTCGGTGCGGTCAAACCAGCCGCCGTGGCACAGGTATCCGTTTTCGATATAGATAACGTAGGTGGAATGCGGTGTATGCAGCAGGAATACGGGCGCATCCGTGTGTTCATTGTGTACAGCGATTGCCATATGTGTCTCCTTTTTGGCAGTACGGCATGTGTGTGCAGAAGCAGAACAAGTTCTGCACTCTTAGTTTGTTGTATCGTAAATGAGGGGTTTTGGCAAGGCTGATGATTTGAGTGGCTGCGCGGTGCGCGCGCGGGTGTTGTTTTGCAAGTCCGCAGCCGCAGGCTGACAGAAAAAAAGTCCGCGTACTGCCGGCAAAAAAATTGCCGATGGCAAATGTAAATTTTGCCGTTTATCCGGAGTGAAATTTGCCGTCGGCCAGCGAGACACTTGCAATCGGCAAACGTTTCATTTGCCGACGGCAAACTGAAAATTTGCAATCGGCAAGTGCGCCGCTGACCATCGGCAAAATGTATGTCTGATAAACGGCAAAATAAAATTTTGCCAGCGGCAAATTTTTATTTTTTAAACGGGAAATTTGTCAGCCGACGCCAAATTGCCTGATATGCACGTACACGCCGCAGCACCCTGCAGGGAACTGCAAAAAAAACTGTGCGCGTGCAAAACGCAAAACATACCCCCGCGGGTTTTCTCAAAAAATGATCATAAACGCACGGTATTTTCATATATATATAACGGAGGCATAACAGATGAAAGGAGTATATACAGCGGTGCGCCGCGGGCTTGCGGTGCTGTGCGGCGTATGCGTTGTCGCGGCGGCTTGCTGCGGGATTTGGGGAACGCGTGCGGGACGTGGCGCGGCGTCGTTTGTGCTGGTGAGCTGGAATGTACAGTGTTTTTTTGACGCAGAGACTGACGGGAGCGAGTATGCGGAATTCCGCGGCGCGTCTTCGCGCTGGAGCCGCGAGCGCTATGAGGAGCGGCTTGACCGCCTTGCAGAGAGTCTTGTCTCGCTTGACGGCGATATTGTGGTGCTGCAGGAGCTTGAAAACAGCGCGGTTGTGCAGGATGTCTATAATCGCCTGCAGGGAAGTCTGTTCGGCCGCCGCCGGTACCGGTACGCGGCGTTTGCCAAGGAACCGGGGAGCGCGATTGGCTGCGGCGTGCTTTCGCGCGTGCCGCTTGAGCGGATGCGGCTCCATGCGGTTGCGGACAAGACGTGTCAGACGCAGCCTGAGCTTCGTCCGCTCATGGAGCTCACCGTGAACGGCGGCGGCGATGTGCGGTGCTCGCTTTTTGTGTGCCACTGGAAATCACTGAGCGGCGGAGCGGGGCAGGCGGCGTTCTGGCAGGAACGGCAGGAAGCTGTAGCGGCGCGGCGCGCGGCGGCGGCGCTGCTGTCTGCGCCGGTCGTCGTGTGCGGAGACTTTAACCGCGATGCGGGGCTATTCGCTGCTGCCGATGACGCGCAGAGCGTATTCCGCGATGGTGCGCGCTCTGTGCGGCTTTTTAACGCGTGGCTGCGTTTTGCAGAAACCATTGAGCGCGCGGGTGTTCCCGGCAGTTATCGCTACCGCGGCGAGTGGAAGCGGTATGACTGCGTGTTTGCCGCCGGCGCCGTTTCCGTTTCGGATTTTGCGCCGTGCGCGGACGGGCCGTGGATGCGCGTTTCGCCTGAGGAAGCAGCGGCGGTGCTTGAGCCGTACGCATATTCGCTCTATTCAGGCGCCGGATATTCAGACCATGTGCCGGTGCGCTGTACGCTTGTGTTGCAGGGGCAGTCAAAATAAAGTACACTGTTCAGGCTATGTCTGCACAGTCGTGGAATCGGTTTAACCGTGTCTGTGAACGCTGTATGCCGCTTGTAACGCCGTGCGGCGTCGTGATCGGCTTTTTGCTCGGCGGTGTGGCTGCGCGCGCGGAACAGTTCGGCACGCTGTTTTTTGCGTTTATGACGTTTACGAGCTCGCTTGCCGTGGATACGGGATCGCTTGCGCGCGTGTTCCGGCGGCCGCTTGCGCTTGCAGTGTTTTTTGTGAGTTTTCATATCGTGCAGCCGCTGTGCGTAAAGCTCATCACGCTTGCGGCGTTTCCGCATGACACGGCGCTTGCTTCGGGCATGGTGCTGCTGTTTTCGATTCCTGCCGCTGTCTCAAGTTCCATATGGACGGCGGTGTACGGCGGAAACACAGCGCTGACAATCGCGATTGTCGTGTTTGACACGCTGCTTGCGCCGTTTCTGACGCCGGCGACGATTTCGCTGCTTGTCGGAAGCCGCGTTGTGCTCGACGCGGCGGGTATGGTGCAGTCTCTGCTGTGGATGGTGGTTATCCCGTCGGCGGCGGGCATCTGTGTTAATCAGTTCTCGCGCGGCGCAATACCGGAGCGCATACTGCCGGTGTGCCGCCCGCTTTCAAAGTTTGCGCTGCTGCTCGTCATCGTTGTGAATGCCGGCGCAATGCGCGCGTCGATAACGCGCTTTGACAGCGTGTATATCACTGCCGGTATTGCGGTCGTGTGCTGTTCATTTCTGGGGTTTGCCGTTGGCCGCGTGTGCGCTCGGATATTTCGGCTGCCGTATGACGAGGCGGTATCGCTCACGTTTAACTGCGGGCTCCGCAATATCAGCGCTGCGCTCGTGCTCGCGATTTCGTTTTTTGAGCCGCGTTCAGGCGTGCCGGTTATTATCGGTATTCTGTTCCAGCAGACGCTTGCCGGCGTCTGTTCCCGCCTGCTGCTGAAACGGCAAAAACCGCCGTCGGAGGCGCCCGCGGGCGAAAAAAGCTAGCGGGCCGGGGCGCTTACGGCGTGCTTAAATGCCGCTGCATTTACCGCGGCGCGGCGCTGCCCTGGCGGCGCGTATTGTTCTGCCTGCCGTCTGACAGGCAGCGGAAAATCAGGCGCTCCATGTCAGCGTACTCTCCGGCAAACGATTCCACGCTTGCCTGCACCATTTCTTCGGCGCGTATATACATAAAGTCAAGCTGCCAGCCGTTTACGCGCGCGAGTTTTTCGATAAACAGGCGCTGTGTTCTGCCGTTTCCTTCGCGGAACGGATGAATCGCGTTTATTTCTGCAAGGTAGTAGGCGAGGCGCTCCGCCATCGGCTTTTTTTCACGAATCGTTTGCAAAAACTGTTCTTCATGCAGCTCGGCAAAAAGCCGGTCGAGCTCCCGCGCGATATATTCAAAGCGGCAGAAGGCGCTCCCCTTGGAAATATTGACTATTCTGAAATGCCCTGCCCAGTCATAAATATCCTGGAATAAAAACGCGTGAATACGCTTGAGATGCTCTGAATCAAACCCGCCTGCAATATCCTGCGCGGCGGCCTGCGCGGTGCGCAGTGCGGTGATTTCGCGTTCCGCCTGCTTAAGCTCTCCTGCATCCATAATGCCGAGCTTGTTTTTGAGCACGGGCGTTCCGGGATAACAGTACACCGGATCGCTTTCGTACTCGTAGCCGTAATCCTCATATAAGGACATCAGGTTTTTCTGTACTGGGCGATAAGCTCGTTTACTGCAGTGTTGAACGATTTCTTTCCGACAAGACAGTCGCTGATGCGCTGCATGTCAGCTGAAGTGAGCGGCATGTCTTCCATAGTCATGGTTGCGTTTGTGTTTGCGATGATGCGTTCTGTTTCAGTCATATATCTTCTATAATTATACACGTTTTTACAATCAAGTAAAAGCGGTTTCTGCCCTTTTTTGCCGGCGCGGTACGGCGCGGTACGCACCGTACCGCGCAAGCCTGCAGATAAAAAAACACGGCCCGCAGCCTGTGCGGACCGTGTTTGCTGAACAGCTTATACGCGCCGATTACATGTTCTTGAGGTTGGCTTCAAGCTTATCGAGTTCCGCGGTAAGCTCGGCAGGCAGGTGCTTTCCGAACTTGGGATAGTGGTTTTCGCGGATGTCTTTAATTTCTTTGAGCCAGCCTTCTTTATCTACGGAGGTAATGGTTTTCATCGCTTCCGCGGATACGTCAAGACCGTCGGTGTTGATGGCGCCTTCTTTGGGCATCAGGCCGATTGCTGTTTCAACGTAGTTGTCCTTATTGTCGCAGCGGTCAAAGATCCACGCGAGTACGCGGCTGTTCTCGCCGTAACCGGGCCAGATAAAGTGTCCGTCGGCGTCCTTGCGGAACCAGTTGACGTAGAAAATCTTGGGCAGTTTGTCAGCTGTTGATTTCTTGCCGATATTGATCCAGTGCTGGAAGTAGTCGCCCATGTTGTAGCCGCAGAACGGCAGCATTGCAAACGGGTCGCGGCGAACCTGTCCCACCTGGTCGGAGATAACGGCAGCCGTAACTTCCGAACCGACGATAGAACCCAGGAATACGCCGTGATTCCAGTCGCGGCTCTGGTGTACAAGCGGAATCGTGCTCGGGCGGCGTCCGCCGAACAGGAATGCTGAAATCGGCACGCCTTTGGGGTCTTCCCACTCGTTTGCGATGCAGGGGCACTGCGAAGCGGGCGCGGTAAAGCGTGCGTTGGGGTGAGCGATTTCCTCGCCTTTGGGGCTCTTGTCGCCTGCGGGAGCGGGCTTTTTGTTTCCGTGCCAGTCAACAAGCTCGCCTTTTGCCGGATATCCGATGCCTTCCCACCAGATGTCGCCGTCTTCGGTAAGACCGCAGTTTGTAAAGATGGTGTTCTCTTTGATAGATTCCATCGCGTTCTTGTTTGATTCATCGCTCGTGCCGGGCGCAACGCCGAAGAAGCCGTTTTCGGGGTTGATGGCATAGAGTCGTCCGTCTTCGCCGAACTTCATCCACGCAATGTCGTCGCCGATTGTCTCAACCTTCCAGCCGGGAATTGTCGGGATAAGCATCGCGAGGTTCGTCTTTCCGCACGCTGACGGGAACGCGCCGGTGATGTATTTGACTTCACCCTGCGGGTTTGTGAGCTTGAGGATGAGCATGTGCTCGGCAAGCCAGCCTTCATCGCGGGCAAGCACCGACGCAATGCGCAGCGCAAAGCATTTCTTGCCTAAAAGCGCGTTTCCGCCGTAGCCTGAACCATACGACCAGATAGTGCGGTCTTCGGGGAAGTGCGAAATGTACTTGTGTTCCATATCGGCGCAGGGCCACTGTCCGTTGTCGCTTTCGCCTGCGGCAAGCGGCTTTCCGACTGAGTGCAGACACGGAACGAATTCACCGTCTGTGCCGAGCACATCGAGCACCTTTGTGCCGACGCGCGTCATAATGTCCATGTTGCACACAACGTATGCAGAGTCGGTGATTTCAATGCCGTTCTTGGCGATGTTTGAACCAACCGGTCCCATTGAGAACGGAATAACGTACATAGTGCGGCCTTTCATGCAGCCGGTGTACAGTTCGGTCATGGTCTTTTTCAGTTCAACGGGATCAATCCAGTGATTGGTGGGGCCCGCGTCTTCTTCTTTGACGCTGGCGATATAGGTTCTGCCTTCCACACGGGCAACGTCTGAAGGCTGTGAGCGGAACAGGACGCTGTTGGGCCGTTTCTTTAAAGGAGTGGCAAGACCGGATTTAATCATTTCCTGCATCAGGCGGTCATACTCTTCTTTTGAACCATCGCAGACATATACCGCGTCAGGCTGGCACATCTTTGCGACTTCTTCTACCCAAGCTTTGATCTTGGGGTGTTTGATGTCATTTACTGTCATAATAACTCCTTATCAATGATTTTTCTGCAGAGGCAGAAAAACAAACTCCTATATATACTTTGCAGGTATATAGAAAATAATAGCGGTTTTTGCGGTTTTGTTCAACAGGGCGGGGGCATTTACTGCGTGTGCACGCGGGGCTGTTTTTTGTGCAGGTCACTGCGGTTTGATTTTTTGCGTTGCACGCACGCTTTTTTCTTTCTTTTTCTCTATAATTTGTTTTTCTGGGGCGGGAGAGGCACCTCTTCTTCAGAGGCGGGTTCCTCTCCCGCCCCAGACCCCACTCTCTCCTCCAGCACTGAATGTTTGCTGCTGCGGTTTGCACACGGGCTTGTTTTTCTTTGGAGTCGCTGTGGTGCGGTCTCTGCGCTTACACGCACGCTTTTATTCTTTAAGAGAAGATGCCTCCGGCTCTAAGCGGGGGCCGGAGGCGGGCGGTATGGAGAGGAGAGAGGAATGTGTCGGCGCGGTATGCCGCGCGGGCGGTTATGTCAGTATGCTGAATACGGCTCCTGTCTGCGGGCGCGCGCCGCTCAAAAGGAACGGATTTGCCTGCGCCGCCGCGAGCGCTGATTGCAGCTGCGTCTCGTATGTTTCTATGAGCGCGTCAAGCTGCGCGTCGTCCGTGTTTGTAATCTGCTTAACGGCCGCAGGCTGCTGCTTCATGCTCACCAGCTGGTCAATGAGCGAGTTGAGTATGTGGATTTTATTTATCGGAACGCCCGCGGAAGGGTTTGAACTGTCAGCATATCCGGCGACGTGCTCAAACTGCGTGTAGATTACCATTGCAGGCTGTACGGGAACATACAGTTTGCCGCTTGCGCTGAGTCCTGCGGCGCTGTATGAGTATGCGCTGAGTGAATTCATATTTGTAATCATGGCAAACCTCTCTATATTAGAGTATCGGTCAGTATTGCAGTAATATAAGGCTAATATAAGGGAATTTTACTCAATTCTATAAACGCGCGGAATTTTTGTTTGCGTGTCTTCCCGCGGGGTTTTTCTCTGCGTGTGCATGCGGCGTTTTTTTCTTACTTATTCTTTATAATTTGCTTTCTTGCCCTGCAGAGGCTGACAGGAAAAAAACTAATACTCAGTAGCCCACTGCGAAACAAGCGTTTCAAGCGATGGCGCGGCTGCGGCAGTGTCAGCCGCCTGCATAAGATACGGCGTTAAAACACGCGTCTTAAAGCTCTCCCACTGAAACGGCAGCTGCTGCGGCGGTATAAACGACTGCGTCGGCGGCAGGTTTGCCAGGAGCGTAGTGTAATAGGTAGGAAACACACGTTCGGTAACGGTTCTCAGTGCGGAAAATCCGCCTGCAATGCCGAAATGTTCCGTTTCAAGGTGCATCGACTGAATACGCTCCATCATCTGCCGCTGCGATTCTTCCTGCATAAACCACGTGATAAAGATTTCTGCGGCGGCGAGGTTGCGTGAATCGCGGTGTATGCCCATAAACACCATGTCGTCTTCTATGGGGATGCGGCTGTCTTCGCATATCCATCTGAAATCAATACCGCTTCGTTCCTGCTGCGGCATCGTGAACAAATCCCTGCTTGAGATGTAGGAGAACAGGCATCTGCCTGACGTTACCTGTTTATTGTCCGGGGTGTATAGGTATTTGAATTTAAAGTCTTCTTCCATGGCGGTGGAGGTATTGCAGTCTGCAGTCCAGCTGCGCAGATATGCTGCGGCATCGTCGAGGCGCTGCTGCGACCATACAATATCCTGCCGTGATCCGTGAAAATCGGCTCCCATAATCTGTGCTGCCAGCACGAGGAATTCCGATTTCCAGCGCGGCGCAAAGCCCATGCGCGTGTACGCACTGCTGTCATTCTGTCTGTTGTACTGCGCACCCGCCGCCCGTATCTGATTAAGGGAAAGCATGTAATTATGCGCTATGAGGGAGGAGTTTGTTTTGGCGAATATGACTGCCGGCAGATTGAAGCTCACCGGCAGCAGATAATAGTGATCGCCGCTTTTGCCCGCCTCGCGCAGGCAGGGATAAAAGCTTTCCGCGTCGATAAGCCGGTCGGTAAAGAGGTAATCTATCGGCATGAACACGGAGCGCACTTGGTCGTTATTAAGCCAGGAACCGGCTACGATGTCGGGCGCGCTTTCATGCCGTCCGGAACGCAGCGATTCAGCGGGGTTTTCCTTGTACATGACGACGGCGCGCGCTTTGTGCTGCTGTGCGTTGAACAGTTCCGCGTATGCGGCGAATTCGCTACTGTTTGTCCAGATGACGACCGGCTGTGTGTACAGTTCAGCGCACGAACAGCACAGCAGCGCGGCTGTTATGGACAGACAGGCCAGACGAAAAATATCAGAGATCCGTTTTTTCTTGTGAACGCGCAAGCTCTTCAGCGGTAATGTAAATGGCCTCATAGACCTCATCGATAAGGTTTTCGTCTATGCTTGAAAAAGCGATGCGGAGCGTGCTGCTGTCAATGGCGATAGTGCCGATGCCTTTTTCGTGCAGCAGTTTTACGCGCAGTTCTTCTGCGTCTATGCCGGTGCAGTGGAACGCCATAAAGTAGCCGGAATTGAACGGCAGCGGTTCAAGCACCGGATGATGCTTTTTCTTCGCGACAAAATTGCGGACTCTGCGGTAGCGGCGTTCAAGCATTTCGCGCATTTCGTTCTTTTCCTGTTCCAGCTCAGGCGCCTTGAACGCGTGCAGCAGAATATTCTGCGCGGGCGTGGAGCAGCAGGAGACGGAGCTGCGGATGGCTCCCATAAACTTCTTTATCAGCGCTTCGTAATGCGCTTCAGAGCAGCCTTTACCGCCGAACGTAACAAAACCCGTGCGGAAGCCCCATACGTAGTCTTCTTTTGTGGGACCATCTATCTTAACGGCGAGAATATTCTTGTGCAGCCCTGCAAGACGCGCAAACAGCGATTCCCGCTCGATATTGTCTTCGTAGTCGAGGCCGAAGTACGCGTCGTCGCACCATACCATGACGGTGCAGCCGGCTTCTGCGATGTTAAGTATTTCGTTGCAGATGGCCTGCGCCTCGTTTGTTGTCGGCGAGTATCCTGAAGGGTTGTGCGGGAAATTCAAAAGCAGCCGCACGGTCTTTTTTTCTGCCTCTTCGTGCAGGACGGTCTTAAACGCTTCTATATTAAAGGAGCCGTCGATGCCGCCGGGCGTGAACATATTGAACTGCCTGAACGCGGCCTGCCCGCGTGTTTCTACGATGAGCGGGTAATTGTCCCACGAGGGGTTGCCCGCGATGAGCGTGTCTCCGGGTTCAAGAAAGAGTTCGCACAGGTAGGCGATGCCGGCAGTGAGCCCTGGCACAACAACCGGCAGCGAGAACGGCACGCCTGCAAGCGAGGGGTTTTTTTGGACAATCTTTTCTTTCCATGCGGTGCGCAGCTCGAGGCTGCCCGCCGTAGGTGCGTAGGCGACAAGTTCCGCCGGAGACAGTCCTGGAGCTTCCCGCTGTATACAGGGAAGCACGATAGGCACGCCGCCGCTCACGGTCATGCCGACGGTGCCGTTTGCAACTTTTCCGTATTTTTTCGCTTCTCCGCCTTGGGCGATAATGCCTTTGGGAAAATAGATGCGTCTGCCGAATGGCGAAAGCAGTTTTGCCGCAGGTGAGTCTTCCAGCACGGCATTTAATTCTTGCGCTAATGTATGTAACATGGTACTGTATATTACAATGAAATAGATATGGTGTGTCAATCTGTATAAGGATACATTCAGTGCATTTATTATGCAGATATATGCGATTCTATGATATACGTGGAGTTTTCTGTATGGAAGATACGGAGAGAACGGAAGAGGCGTTTGCGGTATGCAGGGACATGCTTGCGCAGTTCCGTGCGGAGGCGGCAAAGCGCGTCGTCGGGCAGCAGGCGGTGCTGGACGGCATCCTCATGGCCCTGATTGCAGGCGGGCACGTGCTGCTTGAAGGCGTGCCCGGTCTGGCAAAGACGCTTGCCGTAAAGACGTGCGCCGACATGTCGGGGCTTAGTTTTAAGCGCGTGCAGTTTACGCCTGACCTGCTTCCGGCAGATATAACCGGAACGCTCGTCTATGAACAGCAGACGGGAGCGTTTTCTGTGCACAAAGGACCGGTGTTTGCCAATGTGCTGCTTGCAGACGAAATAAACCGCGCTCCGGCAAAAGTGCAGTCGGCGCTGCTTGAGGCGATGGCCGAAAAGCAGGTAACGATAGGAGAGACGTCATACCCGCTGCCGGAGCCGTTTTTTGTGCTTGCGACGCAGAACCCTATTGAGCAGGAAGGAACGTATGACCTGCCTGAGGCGGAGCTTGACCGCTTTTTAATAAAACTTATCGTGCCGTATCCGTCTTTTGCCGAAGAAGTGCAGATTGTGCAGAAAGGAGGCGCGCTTGAGACGGCGGCGGTCAATACGGTGCTCGCGCCTGAACGACTCCTCTATCTGCGCCGGCTGCTTGAACAGGTCGTGTGCGACGAAAAGATAACGGAATATATCGTTTCCATTACGGGCATCACGCGCCCCGCTGCAGGCAGAAAAGCTGCGGGAAAACTTTCCGTATCCGCCGCCAAAAACCGCGATGATATATGGAAGTATCTTGCGTACGGGGCGTCTCCGCGGGCAAGCATTGCGCTGTGCCGCTGCGCAAAAGTGCAGGCGCTGTTTGCGGGGCGCCCGTTTGTGCTGCCTGAAGACGTAAAGCAGGCAGCGCCCGCGGTGCTGCGCCACCGGCTTGTGCTGTCGTACGAAGCCGCCGCCGACGGCGTTACTGCCGATTCACTTATCGCAAAAATCCTTTCGCTCCTTCCGGTGCCGTGATATGAAAAACGGCGTGCTGGGTGATACGGCGTCTCTCATACGCCGCGCCGCGTCGCTGCGGCTGGCTGCGCGGCAGCTTGCGGAAGGCATGAAATCAGGCAGCTTTCGTTCTTCATACCGCGGGCAGGGTATAGAGTTCAGCGGCGTGCGCGAGTATCTGCGCGGCGACGACATCCGCGCAATCGACTGGAACGTAACCGCGCGTATGGGCAGGCCGTTTGTCAAACTGTTTGAGGAAGAGCGGGAACTCATTGTTTTTTTGATACTTGACCGGTCGCTTTCGATGCAGACCGCCGCTTCTTCTAGCCAGGGAACTGTGTGCCCGTCTCGCCTCGAAGCCGCAAGCGAAGCCTGCGCGCTCATTGCGTTTGCGTGCGAACATCTGCGGAGCCCTGTGGGAGCCGTGCTGTTTGACAGGGACGTAACGTTCGCGTGCGCGCCGCGCGCCGGCGCTGAACAGACAATGCTTTTGCTGTCGCGCTTTGACGAGCTGCCGCGCGCCGGCGTGCGCGGCTCGGCGCTCGGCAATGCGATTACAGGTGCGGCGCATATGCTAAAAAAACGATCGCTTGTGTGTATCTTTTCCGATTTTCGCGCCGCCGGCTGGGAACAGCCGCTTGCGCTGCTTGCCTGCCGGCACGACGTGTTTGCCGTGCGCGTTGCCGCTCCCGCAGACGAGGAACTGCCGCGCGCCGGCCTTGTTCCGTTTGAAGACCCCGAAACGCAGACGGCGCTGTTTCTTCCGACATTATCACCCGCGTTCCGCCGCGCGTGGAAAGAGGACGCCAAAAACCGTCAGAGCCGCTGGCATGACGCCTGCGTGCGCAGAGGCGCGCTTGCGCTTGCGCTTTCTGTGTCAGAAGATCCGGTGCGTGCACTGAACCGCTTTTTTCAGGAGAAACGTACCGATGCGTAGATTTGCCGCCGCCGTATGCTTGTGCCTGCTGCTGATTTGTTCCGGCGTTTTTTGCGTGGAGGAACAAAGCGTTGTCCTTTTGCCTAAAGAAGTGTATGTCGGCGACGCTGCCGAAGTGCGGTATGTATTTTCTGCAGAAACCTGCATGCTTTCCGCGGATTCTGCGGTGTTTTCTGCGGAGGAGCTCGCCGCCGTGTGGAATAGTACGGATGATTTTTCTGTTATCGGCGGCTCGCTTTCAAAAGAAGGGAACGGCTATATGCTTACTGTCGCGTTCAGGCCGTGGGTTACCGGCACGCTTGATTTTCCGCCGATAGATATAAACGCGCTGCTCGCCGGCGCAGAAAAAACGACGGTTCCTGCGTGCATCGCCGACATTCCGCCGGTGCGCATCAGCTCCGTTGCGGAACGTTTGGGAACCATGCAGATACAGCCCGCCGCCGCGCCGCCGCTCGTGCCGGGTACGACATACGCCGTGTACGGAGCTGCGGCCGCGGCGCTTGCGCTGCTGCTGGGAACTGCAATCGCTGCGGTGCGTTTCCGCAGAATCTTGTTTGCGCTGCGGCTGTATACGCAGCGTGTCCGCCAGATACGGAATTACCGCGGCGCGCGTGCCCGTCTGCGCCGCCTGCAAAAAAAGAAAGACATGCCGCTTGAGGTGTGTGCCGCCGAGATAGAGCATGTCTTTCGTTCGTTTATGGAAAGCCGCTTTTTGTATCCGTTTACTGTGCTTGCGACGCAGGAGACGGCGGCGGCGATTGCAGAACTGACGGGAAACACCGCCCCTGCCGCACTTATCGAAGCGGTCGACAGCCTGTTCCGCACCTGCGACTGTCTCCGGTACGCGGGCGGCCGCTGTGCTGCGTGCCGCGGCATTGACGCAGCACAGCTGCTTTGCGATGCAGCAGACTGTCTTGCGCTCTTTGAACGCGGCGCGGCGGCTGATTCCGATACGCGGGGAGCGCAGCCATGATAACAGGCTTTGAACATCCGGCGGCGTTCTGGCTGCTGTGTGTTGTTCCCGTATTGCTTATTCTTAAATACGCGGGCGCGCTGCGTCAATTGCGTTTTCCGCTTACGCTTGCCGACTGGCACGGTGCAGCGTTCCGCTGGAAGAGCGCCGCGCACCGCAGCGCGGTTGTGCTGTCGCGGGTATGCTGGATTGCAGCGTATGCGGCCGCCGTCGCGGCGCTTGCGGGGCCGGTTTCTGTTGTCCGCGAAAAAGTATATACCTCCCGCGGCGCCGATATTATGTTCGTGCTTGACACAAGCCCTTCCATGGCCGCGCGCGATATTGCCGGCAGGACGCGCCTCAGCGCCGCGCAGCGCGCAATCCGCATCCTTGCGGAACAGGAACGCGGCGCGGCAGCAGGCCTCACGGCTGTCGGCTCAGAAGCGGCGGTTGTCGTTCCGCCGACGCTTGACCGCGATGTTTTTTTTGACCGCCTTGATTCACTCGTAATCGGCGAACTGGGAGACGGCTCCGCGCTGGGCATGGGAATAAGTACCGCGGTGTACCATCTGATAGGAACGGCCTCTCCGACAAAGTGCATCGTGCTGATAACAGACGGTGAAAACAACGCGGGCGCGGTGCATCCCAATACGGCTGCGGAACTGGCGGCTGCTCATGATATTTCCGTGTACACGCTCGGCCTGGGAACGGCAGGTTCCGTTCCCATAGAGTATGTGGACCCCAAAACGGGGAACGTGTTTTCAGGCTATCTGGAGTCGCGCTTTGACGAAGAACTGCTGCGCCGCATCGCGCAGAACACCGGCGGCATGTATTACGGAGCAGAAGGCATTGCGGAGCTTGAAGCTGCGCTGTCCGCAATTGGCGCACAGGAATCGGCTGCGCAGTCGTTTTACTACCGGAGCACGCAGGTGCGCTATTATGATACCGTGCTGCTCATAGCGGGCTGCGCCGCCGTGCTCGCATGGTGCATACGCCGTCTGTATCTTAAGGAACTGGTATGAATGTCTTTATTGAGCGTCCGTGGGCGCTGTACGCGCTGCTGCTTGTGATTCCGTCGCTGTATGTTTCGCTGCGGCAGCTTAAGCGGCTGCGCGTGTTTGCAGGAGATTTTTACCGCATACGCACAGCTGCTGCGCCGAACAGCGTGTTTTTGTCTGTCAGGCAAAAGATTCTGTGCCGCATCGTATTCTGGAACGCAGCATGGATACTGCTGGTGCTCGCGTACAGCGGCATGTATTGGGGCAGCGCGCCTGAGCAGATAACGCGGCGCGGCGCGGCTGCAAGCTTTGTGTTTGATATTTCGTACAGCATGACGGCGGCTGACGGCGGAGGCGGCCTGACGCGGCTTGAGGCGGCTGCCGCGTACGCGGAAGGCCTGCTTTCGCGCATGGAGGGAATCCCTGTTTCCGCGGTGCTCGCAAAAGGCGCAGGCATCTGCGCTGTGCCGCTGACAGAAGACCATAACGCGATAG
>DXHG01000077.1 GCA_019113455.1 Candidatus Treponema faecavium
CTCGTAAGCGGCTCGCATCCGATTTACGTGATATTTGCCGTCGTACTCGTCGTCATAGGCGCAATGCTCATCATTATCGAGTATTTCGCCCTGAACACGCTTGCAGGCATTATAGAAAACATCTTTATAAAGCAGATAGAATTTAAGCCGCTCGCCGCAGCTGCTGCTCCTGTACAGGCGCAGGCAGAACACCGGCACGCACAGAGCGCCGACACGTTCAGCGCGGAACAGACATACCCGTATCCGCTTAACACGGAAGAGCCGAATACCGCTGATTTTGACGTCGATTTTCCGATAGACGAGGCAATCCTTTCTCACGCGGATTTTGAGCCGGAACGCGAAAGCGCCGCTGATGCAGACGCTCTCCCAGCGGCGCAGGATGAAGCGCCTGCCGCTGCCGGTACGGACGCACAGGAACAGGAAGAACAGGCATTGCCGCCGCCTGAGCAGCAGGACAGCGTGCTTGTTTCAGAAGTCATGGCCGCCGCGCAGACGCCTTCTGACCCGACGCTTGTTGACGAATTGCTTGCAGATTCGCGCCCGCTGCACACGATTGTAACGCAGGAAGAAATGGACGCGCTCCTTACCGCAGAACAGCAGCGCTATCCGTACAGCGATGAGCCGATTACGGTTGTGCTGCAGGTTCCGGAACTCTATGTTCCTGAAGACGCAGAACCGGACAGCGATTTTACGTATGACGGCGCTGACGACGCGCCTGCCGATTTGTACAGCGATGACGAAGCCGTTTTTCTTTCCGATCCGTTTGCGTCAGAAGCTGACAGCATATACGAAGACGAAGAAGACCTGCTTTCCGATGAACAGGAAGACGATTACGCAGACGACGAAGGCTATATCGTAGATACGGTAAGCGGTGCAGACATTGAGCCGCAGCCGGAATATGCAGCGGCAGCAGCCGCGCCGCCCGCCGTCAGCACCGTCCCTGAAAGCCCGCAGCCGCCCGTTCTCACCAAGCCGCCGGTGCACCAGAAAACGTATCACATACCGGTAGAAGGTCTCCTTTCACAGTACAAAGACGGAGACTACGGCGTAGTAGATGAAGAAACAAAAGCCGCGGCGGCGCTCCTTAAAGAGACGCTCAGCGAGTTCAAAATAGAAGCAGAAGTTACCGGCATCAGCAAAGGTCCTGTTATCACGATGTTTGAGATACTGCCCGCGCCCGGCGTCAAGCTCAACCGCATTGTCGCCTTACAGGACAACATAGCGCTCCGCCTTGCGGCGTCAAGCGTGCGTATCGTTGCCCCGATACCGGGCAAGCACGCCGTCGGCATCGAAGTGCCCAATAAAGAACGCTCGTTAGTCAGCTTTCGCGAAATCATCGAGCAGGATCTGCCGTGTTTTAAGAAAATGGCGGTGCCTGTCGTGCTCGGAAAAGACATTACCGGCAACTGCCAAATTATCGACCTCACGTCAACGCCGCACCTGCTTATCGCCGGAGCTACCGGCGCCGGAAAGTCCGTATGCGTCAACTCGCTCATTCTTTCCATACTGTACAAGCGCTCACCGGCGGAAGTAAAGCTCATACTCATTGACCCGAAGATTGTCGAGCTCAAGCTGTACAACGACATTCCGCACCTGCTCACGCCCGTGATCACCGAACCCAAGCGCGCGTTTCAGTCGCTGCAATACTGCCTGTGCGAGATGGAGCGCCGCTATGCACTCCTTGACGGTCTTGGCGTGCGCGACATCAAGAACTATAACCGCCGCATAGGCGAACGCAATATCGCCGCCGAACGGCTGCCGTACATCATCGTGATTATCGACGAATTTGCAGACCTCATGGCGACTACCGGCAAGGAACTGGAATCAACTGTTGCGCGCCTGGCGGCGATGAGCCGCGCCGTCGGTATTCACCTTGTGCTTGCAACACAGCGCCCCTCTATCGACGTAATCACCGGCCTTATCAAGGCAAACATTCCCTCACGCATTGCGTTCATGGTCGCCTCAAAAACGGACAGCCGCATTATTATCGACCAGGTCGGCGCAGAAAAACTTTTGGGTAAGGGTGATATGCTGTATTCCTCGTCGACAGATCCGTTTCCCGTTCGTATTCAGGGTACGTTCGTTTCCGACCAGGAAGTGGAAAACGTCGTTGACTGCGTAAAAGAATATGGCCCGCCCAACTACATTGATGACGAGATATTCGTTGATGATGAAGAAGACACGGATACCGGCGCATCGCTCTTTACCGACGGAGACGATCCGCTCTATGACAAGGCGCTTGAAGTCGTTATACAGGCGGGAAAAGCGTCCGCGTCCTATATACAGCGCAGGTTAAAAATCGGCTACAACCGCGCCGCGCGCCTTGTTGAAGAAATGGAAGACCGCGGCATCGTAGGTCCCGCCAACGGCTCCAAGCCGCGCGAGCTTATCCACATTCCGTAACGGGCATATAACACGCACGGCGGCACGCGCGGTCTAAACGACCGCGCGTTTTTTGTTTAGATAAACACTTTTGTGCCGCGGTAATCGATAAGTTTGAGCCTGAGCGCCGCCGCGTAGGTGCCGAACATTGCAGTAACCGCGTCTATAGCTGCGGCAAACGAGCAGATAATGGGAGCGGCGCTGTTAAAGAGCAGATACCCCGACTCAAAGCCTCTGCCGTAGAGCGCGCAGAGCACCGTGAGCGACACAAACGGCGCCCCTGACGGAATTGAACCAAGCACAAACGACAGCGCGCAGCACACGAGCGCAATCCATACGATGTCCGCTGCCGCGATGCTGAGACTCGAGTACGAGTGCAGTATCGTGATAAACGCCGCCGCCGTTACAACGGCAGACCCGCTGCGCGAAAATATCGAAAACACCGTAAACGACACGCTGCCGATTCTTCCCCGTATGCCGAGGCTTTCTTTGCCGTGGCGCATCAGATAGGGGAGCGTAAAGTTCGCGTCTCCTGAAAAGAACGCGACAAGCACCGGACACAGCGATGCGTAAAGCACGCGCAGCGGATAGCGTATCTGTGAAGGAAACAGCAAATGCAGCGCGAGCGGGTAGAGCACAAACGTGAT
Organism: Candidatus Treponema faecavium; assembly: GCA_019113455.1. Lineage (GTDB taxonomy): Bacteria > Spirochaetota > Spirochaetia > Treponematales > Treponemataceae > Treponema_G > Treponema_G faecavium. The sequence continues at coordinate 3,030 of DXHG01000077.1, forward strand.
GACGATAAACAGTCCCAAAAGGAGCAGTATAAACGGCACAAATACGCCCGTTTCCTGCACCGCAAAGCACTGCGTTGTCCACACGAACATGACGGCAATCATGCCCACAGAAAGGATGTCGGTAAAAATGGACGCGACATTGTAGCACACGTGCGAAAGCGAATTGAAAAGCGACACCGCCTGCTTTGCCGCTGCCGCATCAAGCGAGCAGCCGGCTCCCGCAAGCCCCGCGAACACGAACAC
>DXHG01000078.1 GCA_019113455.1 Candidatus Treponema faecavium
GATAAATGGCAAAATAAAATTTAGCCATCGGCAAATCGTTTCCCGCCGGCAAATCGCTCTATTACCGCTGGTACAGCGGCTGTATTTCTTTTTTCGCGATAAACCGCATATACACGATACACAGCGCGAGCGACACTACTTCCGCAATCGGGAACGACCACCATACAAGTTCAAGGCGGCCGGTGAGCGAAAACAGGTATGCGACCGGAAGAATCACGGCCAGCTGCCTGATAAGCGAAATGGACAGGCTTAAAAAGCCGTGCGAAAACGCCTGCAATACAGACGACGTGATAATGCTGAAGCCTGCAAACAAAAAGCTCAGGCTGATAATGCGCAGCGCGGGCACGCCGATCTGATTCATGTACTCCGATGCGTTAAAGATTGCAAGCAGCTGAGCAGGCAGAAAATGGAACACGAGCACGCCGATAACCATCACCGCCGTTGCGTACTGCACACTGAGCTTAATCGTTTTTATAATGCGTTCGGGCTTGCGCGCGCCCAAATTATACGCGAGAATCGGCACCATGCCGTTATTCAGCCCGAACACGGGCATAAAGATAAAGCTCTGCAATTTAAAGTACACGCCGAACACGGCCGCAGCCGTCGTAGAAAACGCGATGAGTATTTTATTCATGCCGAACGTCATCACCGAGCCAATAGCCGAAAGGATAATCGACGGCACGCCCACGAGATAAATCGACTTGATGACAAACTTGTCCGGCTTAAACTTACGCAGCGTTACGTGAATTTCTTTGTTGTTCGTGCGGTTGAATATGAGCGCGAGCACCGCGGCCACAATCTGGCCGAGCACGGTCGCCGCTGCTGCGCCTGCTACTTCCATACGAGGAAAGCCGAGCAGCCCGAATATCAGAATCGGGTCGAACACGATGTTGATAATCGCGCCGACGCCCTGCGTAATCATCGTGTAAAACGTCTTGCCCGTTGACTGCAGGAGGCGTTCGCCGGTGATTTCAAACATGATACCGAACGAAAACACCGTACAGATAACCAGATACTGCGTTCCCTGCTCCACAATTTCTTCGACGTCTGTCTGCAATTCAAAAAACACGCGCGAAAACAGCACGCCCAGCACCGCAAACACGACGTAGCTGCAGAATGCAAGGAATACCGCGTTGTTCGCCGTTTTATTGACGCGGTCAAAGTTCTTTTCGCCGAGGCTCTTGGACAAGAGCGCGTTGATACCGACGCCGGTGCCCGTTGCCACAGCAATCATCAGGTTCTGCGCCGGAAACGCGAGCGATACCGCTGTGAGCGCGTTTTCGCTCAGCTGCGCCACAAACATGCTGTCTACAATATTATAAAACGCCTGCACGAGCATCGAAATGACCATCGGTATGGACATCGTTACGAGCAGCCGGTTTACGGGCATAACGCCCATTTTGTTTTCTGCCATCTGCTACGCGTCTCCTTTCGCCGCTTCGCAGATAAACCGCGCGGCAAGCTCAATGCCGATTGTGCTGTTCAGCATCAGGTGATAATTGCGCCGGTCTCCCCAGCGCGTATCGGCAAACGAATTGTAGTAGGAGGCGCGCTGTTTATCACAGCGCAGCAGATACGATTCCGGATCCGCGGCGTTCTCCCTGTATTCCTGCGTTACGCGGCGGATGCGGTCTGCAAGCGGCGCGTACACAAACACGCGCAGACAGTCTCCCCGTTCGCGCAGCACGTGGTCGGCGCAGCGCCCGACAATGATGCACGGGCCTTCTTCCGCAAGCGTTTTAATCACCTGCGACTGCGCAAGATACACCTGGTCAACAATAGACATGTTGGTGCTGCTCAGGTAGAGATTGTACAAGAAATTGCCGGTGCGCCGTTTTTCGATCTCTTCCATAAATTGCGGCGAAAGCCCGCATTCCTGGGCGGCGATGTCAATAACGGTCTTGTCATACACCGGGATATCAAGCATGCGCGATACGCGCTGCGCAATCACACGCCCGCCGGAACCGTGTTCGCGGGCAATCGTAATAAGCGGGTATTTCATATTTTTCCAATCCTTTTTAGTTTCATATGAAACCTTTTTATTTTATGACGATAATACAGATTATGCCGCAATTTGTCAAATAACGGAAAATTATATCACTGTCTGCATACAATGCAGTGTATGTTCTGTCATACGCACGGTACTGAGTGTTTATGCTGCACGCTGCACATGCGCGCTGTATTTGCAGTTCACTGCGGGGTGTCCTTGCGCTTGCGCGCGCTTTTCTCTTACTTATTCTCTGTAATTTGTTTTCTGGGGAGGGAGAGACACCGCTGCCTCAGAAGCGGGTTCTGCCGCAGACTTTCGGTCTGCTCATAGCCTGGAGCGCAGCGACAAGCGTGCACCATCTCCTCCAGCACTGCGGCTTACTGCGAGGACGCAGTCAGAACAGCAGGCCTGCACTGCGGAGTTTTATTAAATGCTGATGTATACGATATTCTATATCTGAGCAGCTGTGTTTTTCTGCCTTACTGTTTTATATTACTCACATACACTGCCTGTCTGTAAAAAAGTAACTGCCGCTGCCCTGCGCGGCAGTTTGCCGCACGCTGCAAGTTAACTTACTGCAGGCTGTACAGCAGGACGCCGCTTTCATATTCTCATGCAGACTGTCTTTGAATATGCAGGCGGTACAAACAGCGCTGAAGTTTTACAGCATTAAGAAAATCAGCTTACAGTCGATTTATATAAAATACCTGTTATCATATTTATTATTATATCACCCGTTGTCTCTTATCCAACACTTTATTTTATTTTCTTTAAAAGTATTGACGGCGTAAAAAAACGGATATATGATTTTTATACAGGACATCAATGTTCGTTTTTAACAGACGTGTATGTACTGGAACAGCAAGCAGGTATCCTTTCATACAGCACATGTTACGTATTTTTTTATGTTCAAAACGGAGAGCGGCGGTAATTTTATGGAAGGATTCATTTTCGGACCGGAAGCACAGATAACGCACCAATTAAGCAGTTTATTGCGAAAATGCGGCGCAACAGTAGTCAACGGCGGCATACAGTTTGATGCGCTGTATCTTAAGGTTAGACGTGAAGAAGTTGATTTTATCTTTGGCGACAATACGATTTTTAATTATGAGCGCCTGGATAATCTGTGCCGGCTCTGCAAGATCAGTCACCAGCCTATATTATTCATCTATGACACAGAATTAAGCTTAAAAGAAAATGCAGAACATATCATGCGCCAATACACGGAACACTACAACTGTAAGATACCGTCCAACCTGCGCAGCATGATGGAAACATTGTTTTCCATTCTGTATAGAGATGGGGAATGGACTGACGCAGAACCAACCGCCAATGGGCAAGCGGACGCGCTCCAATCCTGTGCGCCGCCGCAGGGATTCGCGATGAAAATGCTTCCTGCCGCACGAGCGCTGTATCATTTTCTTTATACACACAGAAATCAGGATGTAACCATGGCGCAAATGTCCTGTTATCTGTGGAATAACGCGGCTAAAAGCCATGCACGCACGTTATACGGCTATATTTACAATATCAGAAAATGTTTAAACGATATTGGAGAACAGCATTCGCTGCTTGTCAGGGTTCGACAGTCCGTATACCGTCTGAATATTCCTGAAGGACAGGAGAAAAAATACAAATGTTTTGAGTAGGGGAATGGCCTGCAGCTGTGGCTGTTTTATCTGCAGCCGGCAGCGGAAACAGCTGTGTGTACGAGAGGATCTGCCGAAAGCGGGGCAGTCTGTATGCGGATAGTGGAAGCTCACGGATGCAATGATTACCCGTGTCCAGGATTTTGGGCTATGGGCAGAGATTTTGCAGCAGGCTCACAACTTGGAAATGTACAGTTATCAGCAGGAACTGTTAAAAGGATACAGGCGCGTGTATACGGCAAAAAACGGATATGTGGAAACTGCAAAAAACTGGGAATACAGCGAAAAAGAAATGCAGGCGGCAAAGATTCTTGCGGATAACGGACATACCATATATATGCTCCCGCGCAACACAAAAGCTACGTGTCCGGATATGCTCATTGATGGGCAAGTTGGAGAAATAAAACAGCTGAACTCTCCATCAAAAAACGCTATCGATTTTGAGATGCGTACAGCAAATAAACAGCGGGCAAGAGTGCTTTTTTTAGAGCTTGATCCTGATACAGATATTACAGAAGCAAAAAACGCCCTTTCAGACAGAGTACGGCGTACAGGATTGAAAAAAATATATTTGCTTTTTAACGGTAAGCTTATTGGACTTGACAGAGATGCAGTCATTGAACAGCGGTGGTGATAAAAAAAGGATGAACTGACTCACCATCCATATTAGCGGGGATAGCGAACAGGGCATCCTTTTCATGTAATTATATGATACCTTGCGGTTTGTATTTTGTCAACAAAAAAAGTACAAAACACAGAATTGCCGGAGGCGCGAGAAAGGCCATAGACGCGCCCGTTTTTGCAAATATCGGTGAAATACACATAAAGCAGGAAAGCATCCTGCACGGAGATCATCAGATTGCAGTATCTGCGCCGCTTGCGGATGGGCAGACAGGGCTTTCCGCAGGCGGTTACGGTGAATAAAACCGGGAGCGCCTCACTTACCGTTATCGCCCACAGTGTCGATGGCGGAAACCTTTCGTACCAGAAGTACGCGCGCAGAACAGCATCGCCATAGCACCTGATGCAAAGGGCGTGCGGTTTGACGTCTACGTCAAGGACAGCCGTACGGCGTATGAGCATGAGACAGACGCACAGGTACAGGCATTTTTGAAATACCTGTACACAGGAACCAGCGGCGACGCGCATACAGCACGGCTTGCCGAGCTCGTATACGAAGCGCGGCAGAATCCTCACTGGAAGAGGGAATACATGACGCTTGAGATGATAAAAAACGAACAGCAGGAATCAGGCATAGCCATAGGCAGAAAGGATGGCTGCAGCGAAGGCATCAAACTGGGTGAACAGCGCCGCGCTGAACACACGGCACGCTGTATGCTTTCTGAAGCATTCAGCGCAGAGCAAACTGCACGGCTCACCGGTCTCTCACCAGAGCGTGCACAGGAACTAAACTCAAAATTCCCAGTCAGCGCTCAGCTGGCTGGTGCGTTCATTCAAGCCTGCGCTCAGCACACTGCCCGCATCGGTCTTATCATTCATTCAGGATATTTATATGCTTCTTCCTGTCCTTCGGGAATATTGAGCCGGTATACAAAGGGTCTGATGCGGACAAGCAGTTTATTTTGCTTTCCAATATCGTTTAAACATTTTCTGATGCTGTGAATGTAGCAATACAGCGTGCGTATATGGCTTTGTGCTGCGTTTTTCCACAGATAATAGGCCATTTGCTTCATTGTTATATTCTGATTCCTGTGCATATACAGAAAGCGGTACAGGGTGCGTGCTGCAGGAGGCAGTTTCTTTGTGAATTTGGCAGACACCGCAGCGCGTTTTACCGGCTGTATTTGTTCAGCAATGACAGACACCGTGTCGATATATGAATAACTGCACTGCATGGCGCCGTATTCTGACCGCCCATTAAGTATGGCAAACAGAGACAGCATCATAATGCGCAGTTTATGCGGCAGTTTGTAGTTATAATGTTCTTTGTACTGGCGCAGCATATTTTCTGCATTTTCTCTTATACTTGCATCTGCGTCATAGATAAATAACACAGGAATGTATAAGGACTGAAAAAAGAAGCAAATATGATCAAGCCGGTCATAATTGATGCTCGTTTTGTCTCCGAGAATAAAATCTGCTTCTGTATACTTGATTTTAAGGAACAGTATATCTATCTGTGTGCCGCCGCTGACCATTGCCGCGCCGCATTTCGGCAGCAGTGCGCTTAATTCATGCGCCGCCTTTGTTTCAGGTCCAAAAATAAGTCCTTCCATAAACCGCCTGAGCTCCTTACTTTTAAAATAAGCTAAAAAAAGATACTTGACATTTATTGTATGAAAGGATACTATAGCTTCACGCTATATACGCGGGCGATTAGCTCAGTTGGTTAGAGTACAAGCATGACACGCTTGGGGTCACTGGTTCGATTCCAGTATCGCCCAATAAAGCCTTCTAAATTCCGTTTAGGAGGCTTTATTGTTTGTACGGCCTGTTATCAAATCAGCTGCCCGTATTGATGCAGTGTTAACTGATGCAGCAGCTTCTCCAGTTATATTCCATATACATACACTGTTAGTAAAATGAATTGATGTCGTTCTCCTCATAAGAATCATACATCCGTTTTGCCCGCACGTCAACATTTTTATAGATAATAAAATAAAACGGCAAATACGAGCTAACAGGCAATATACTAATAAATACAAGAAAAATAATTTTAAACAAAAGCATCCGCAGACAACCGCGGGCGCAGGCTTTGGCACGCGGCGGCAATTTGCCAAAGCCTGCAAGTCAACTTGCCGCGGTCTCCACGGCAAGTTGACTTGAATCGTAAAGCAAGCTGCCATAACGTACACGGCAAGTTAAAACACACCGGTTTTCATATTAACGCCGGCAAAGTACTGTTTTCCCGGCGGCTTTTTTATACTGCTGCATCTGCTTTTCAGCAGTTGCTGTCAAGTTTGCTTATTTCCCACAGCACGCCGCATACTTCGGCGTTTTCGTCTCCGCACATAAATTCCGGTTCCGGCGTATAGACCGGTACCACAACAGTTCCCCCGGCGGGCACGGTTACCGGTCCGGGATGCGGGGCGCCAACGGCAGTGCCCGCAAGATCATTTTTTTCCGTAACCGTGACGTCTTCTTCTGACCAATTCGTGAGCGTGCACGTATACGTAAGCATATCCGCTATAACCGCGTTCGCCGTGCCGCTGTCATAGCGCACCCTGAGCGCGCATAATTCGGCGGCATGGTTCGTTTCGGCGGCTGCGTCTGACTCGGTAAACGTAAAGCGCGGGCGGCTGTACAGATTGAGCGTGAGCGATTTTCCTTTCTCCAATTCGTAAACGCCGCCGCCGTAGCCGTCAATCGTAAACGCGACGTCAACGCCTGACTCATTGGCAATCACCACATCATGGCGGGAAAAAGAATCGCAGCCGCACAGTACGGCGAGCGCTGCGGCGCACAGCAGAATAACAGTCTTCATATATAAAGTTCCTCATGCGCTGTGCGCAACACGGCTGCCGCACGCGCACAGCGGTATATCCGCATCATAACGTATTCTGCTCCTTTACGGAACAGCACACGGTGCGCTATACTGGCACGCATGACATCGATTTTTTCATGGAACGTAAACGGTATCAGGGCCGCCGAAAAAAAGGGTCTCTGCGAATGGATTGCACACAGCGGGGCGGATATCATCTGCCTGCAGGAAATAAAAGCCAGGCCCGAACAGCTTTCTCCCGAGCTTCTTGCGCCGCGCGCCGCAGACGGCAGCACGTATCACGCGTACTGGGCGCCAGCGGTGCGGCCCGGGTATTCAGGCGTCGCCATTTACAGCAAAACGGAGCCCGACGCCGTGTCTGTGATGGGTGTCCCTGAGTTCGATACTGAGGGACGCGTACTCGACGCCCGCTGCGGCTCGCTGCATGTCATATCGGCGTATTTCCCCAACAGTCAGGAGGCAGGCGCGCGCCTTGACTATAAGCTCGCGTTCTGCCGCGCCATGCTCACGTACTGCAATGAAATCGTCTCGCAGGGGCAGGACGTCGTGCTCTGCGGCGACTACAATATTGCGCACACGCCGATTGACCTTGCCAATCCCAAGGCAAACGAACACAACGCGGGCTATCTGCCGGAGGAACGCGCGTGGATGGACGCGTTTACGCAGGCAGGCTACCGCGACACGTTCCGCATGTTCTGCACCGAACCCGGGCAGTATACGTGGTGGAGCTACCGCTTTAAGGCGCGCGAAAAGAATATCGGGTGGCGCATCGACTACCACTGCGTCAACGAACGGCTTGCCCCGCGCGTCAGCGCTTCTGATATACGTGCAGACGTGCCCGGCTCCGATCACTGCCCGATACGGCTCCTGCTTGACGCCGCGCTCTAAAGACAGCTGCCGCGCCGCTTTTTGTGAAATATTTCACAAAACACACGGCGTATATTCCCTAAAGAGCCGTTTAAGCGCCCATATCAGCATGTTTACTGCTAAACATGCAGTATTTATACAAAAACTCCTTGACACGCTGAAGAACCGCCGGTATGATACCGTATATCACGTGTGAAACAATTCACAATACGGCGGACAAAAGATATGCGGCAGCTACCCGAACCATCACGAAAACGCCTTGTGCAGCTGGCAAAAGTGCTTGAACAGCACCGTTGCGGAGAGGCGCTCACGCTGACGTCAGAAAAGCTCGGCGAACTTACCGGCTGGACGCAGCACACGATCAGGCGCGACATATCGCATCTGGGCATACGCTGCGGCTCGCCGAACGGCTATCCGGCAGACACGCTGCTTGCCGCCATTTACGAAACGCTCGGCATTGCCGCAGAGCAGGAGCGGCGGCACGCCTGCTGCATTGTCGGTCTGGGCAGGCTGGGGCAGGCATTTCTCTCGGGGGAGCTCTTTTCCGCTTCCCCATTCGTGCTTGCCGCCGGCTTTGACAAGAACGTCAACCGCATCGAAACGCTTAAAACGGCGTTTCCCCTGTATCCGCAAAGCAGGATGCGCGGCGTTATTGCGCAGGGCGCAATCGAATACGCGCTGCTGACAACGGAAGACGCAGACGCGCCCGCCGCCGCGCGGCAGCTTATCGACTGCGGCATAAAAGGTATTGTAAACTATACCGCGGCGGTGCTGCCGCGCGGGGAGCAGACACTGATAGAAAACGTTTCGCCGATAACGGCGCTCACAAACATGCTGCGCTAGCAAACGCCGCCGGCGCTTCCGGCGAATATATACATAATAAGGGGAAATACGTATGAGCCGTGTTTACAACTTTTCGGCAGGACCGTCCTGCCTTCCGCTTGAAGTGCTGCAGGAAGCTGCCGCAGAAATGACCGATTACCGCGGAAGCGGGCAGTCCGTGATGGAAATGAGCCACCGTTCCAAGGACTACGAACCTATTATCGCCGATGCACAGGAACGGCTGCGCAGGCTGATGAATATTCCTGACACGTACAAGGTGCTGTTTCTGCAGGGCGGCGCAAGCACGCAGTTCGCGATGGTTCCGATGAACCTGCACCGCGCAGGCAAAGCTGCGTATGTTGATACGGGCGTGTGGGCAGACAAAGCGATAAAAGAAGCGAAAAAGTATCTGACTGTCGATGTCGCCGCGTCTTCAAAAGCAGACACGTACACCTATATTCCTGAACACGTGTCTATCGGAGAAGGCTATGACTACGCGCATATTACGCTCAACAACACGATTATGGGCACACGCTGGACAACGCTCCCGCAGCTGCCTGACAGCGTGCCGCTCGTTACCGACGCGTCAAGCTGCATT
>DXHG01000079.1 GCA_019113455.1 Candidatus Treponema faecavium
CCCTTCTCCGCCAAAAACAGATTACAGAGAATAAGAAACAAAAAAGAAAGCCCGCAGGCGCAGGCTGTCAGAACCGCCCGCGTGCAAAACGCAGAAAACCGCCCGCGCGGCAAGCCCTTACCTGCTTCCCAGCCGCTTGATAATGAGTTTGGAAAGCGAATTGATAATAAACACCAGCACGACAAGCACTGTCGCGGCGGCAAATGCTTTTTCCGATGAAATGCCTTCGGCAATAATCAGGTACAGGTGCACGGCAAGCGTGCGCGTTGAGTCAAACAGGCCGCTGGTCAGGTTGTAGTTTGAACCCATCGTGTAGATGAGCGCGGCGGTCTCGCCAAGCGCGCGCCCCGCGGCGAGTATCACGCCCGCCGTAATCGCCGGGAACGCGGACGGCAGGACAACCTTAAAGATTGTCTGCACTTTCGTTGCGCCCAAGGCCACGCTGCCTTCGTTCAGCGCAGGAGACACCGCCTTTATCGCCTCTTCCGACGTGCGCACAATCGTGGGCAGTATCATCAGCGCGAGCGTCAGGCAGCCTGACAGAAGCGAGATGCCCCAGCCGAGCGCCTGTACAAACACGAGCATGCCGAACAGGCCGAAAATAATTGAAGGAATACCGGCAAGCGTCTCCGTGCCGAGGCGGAGAATATAGAGCAGCCGGCCTTCTTTTGCATACAGCACGAGGTACACCGCAGCGAAAATGCCGAACGGCACTGCGCATACGAGCGTAAGCGCAATCATCACAAACGTGTTTATGATAATCGTCGATATGCCGCCGCTTCTGCCGCCGTCTATCGGAGCTTCGGTTAAAAACGACCAGTTGAGATTGAGGCCCTGCTCGGTGCCGGCGTAGCGGAGCATGTCGGCGGCTTCAGGCACCTGCCATTCGGGAGCGACGGTTACGACGCCCGTTCCTGCGGCGAGCGACGCGTAAAACGACTGCGCGGAATCGGCGCGGATAATGCGCGGCGCGCCCGTCTCTGCACTGCTCTGTTCCGCGGAATCAAAAAACGCCCTGATGTGCTCCGCGTCTTTTTCGCTTACAAGCGAATAGATAAACGGCGCGTCTTTTGGCGGGAGCAGCACCGTTACCGGCAGGTCTCCGCCGCCTAATTCCTGCCAGTTTGCAGTCTGGCCCGAGGCGATGCGCGAAAGCATATCGCCGTCAATGGCTCCGAGCTTGTAGTTGCCGTGGAGCGCCGCCGTGTCGGCGCTGCACGCGAGTACGAGCGCGCGCACGGGAACCTTGCGGAGCGCTTTCTTTTCATCATCGGAAAGCGCCTCATATTCTTCCGCAAGCATCACCGCAATGCCGCCTTCTTTTGAGGCGGTAAACGCAGCGGTCTGCTGTGCGCTTGTCCTGCCGTTTGCAGAAACAGTTTCGACAAGCCTGCCCGTCCCGCCAAAGAGGCGTTCCGTTACCGCGGCGGCGGCTTGTGTCTGATACGGATACACATCCGCGGCAGACGCGCCGGTGCGCTTCCAGTTTGCGTACTCGTCGGTAAACATGCCTTTCAGCACTTCAAACTGCATCACCTCAAGGTCAATGTCCCGATTGACGGCGACGACAATGTCTTCAAGGCGTTCGCTCGCGTACGGCAATTCCGCGTATTCAACCCGTATCTTATAAAAGAGCCCGTTATAGATAATATAGCCGAGAATCAGCAGCAGCACGGCGATCGTGATTGACGCGGCGGCATAGATAAGCCCCGTCATTGCCGTATTCACTCTCCGTATTTTTTTCGTACCGGCAGTCATTACTTGCCTCCCAGTTTTTTAGCCGACGAATGTACAATCAGCTGAACCGCCAGATTCAGCAGCAGGATAAAGATAAAGAGCACCACGCCGGTCGTGAACAGCGCCGTCAGGTGCGTGCCTTCCGCATATGCCATGTCGGTAATAATGTTCATTGTGAGCGTGCGCACCATTGACGCAAGCCCGTCAGGCATAATCGCCGCGTTGCCGCCGACAAGCAGCACCGCCATCGTTTCACCAAGCGCGCGGCCCATGCCGAGTACAATGCCGGTGATAATGCCCGAAGACGCCGCCGGCACAAGCGTGCGGCTTATCGTCTGCCATTTAGTTGAACCGAGCGCGTATGACGCCTCGCGCAGCTCGTGAGAAACGCTCCGCACTGAAATCTCTGTCATGTTGATAATTGTCGGAAGCGTCATGATTGCCAGTATCAGAGACGCCGCAAGCACGCTGTAGCCGCTCGTGTCGGTGGCGGCGCGTACAAGCGGCACAATAAAATAAATGCCGAACAGACCGTAAATCACTGACGGAATACCGGCCAAAAGCTCAACCGCTGTCCGCAGTATCGGGCCAAGCCGGTTGCCGGCCATTTCCGCAAGAAACACGCCCGAAGCGACGCCGATCGGTATCGCCAGTATCAGCGAGAGTGCGGTTACATACAAAGAACCGACAATAAACGATAAAATACCGTAATGGGGATCAACCGGATCGCTTGGCGTCCAGTGTGAAGAAAAAAGGAATTCAACGGGCGATACAGAGGCAAACAGCGGCAGCCCCTGCCTGAAAATAAAAATGCTGATAAGCACCACGCTCGCCGCCGAAATAAACGCGCTTACCAGAAAACCGCGTTCTATGATACTCTCCCGTATTCTGCGCCCGAACGATTTCATACAACCTCTTTAATTCTGCTGTAATGCAATATGATATAAAGAAAAGAACGATAAAACAGAACAACGGCACAGCGGGCGGCATGCGCCGATTCCCGCTGTGCCTGTACTTGGGTGTTTACTGTACCGGAACAAAGCCCGCGTCGCTCACGATAACCGAGCCGCGCGCGCTCAGCGCGTAATCGATAAACGCTTTTTCAACGCTGCCTTCAGCTGCGTCTCCCTTTGTTACCGCGTACAGATTGCGCGAAATGGGATATGTGCCGTCAAGCACCGTTTCTTCGGCAGGCTCGATGCCGTCGATCATCAGCGCGCGTCCTCCGGCCTTGGTGATTTCACCGATAAAGCCCAGACCCACGTAGCCGATGGCGCCCGGCGTTGATGCAACTTTCGCCGCTACCTCGCCGTTTTCTTTGGCGACAATCGCGTTTCTGCTGAATTCAGCGCTTAACGGATCAAGCACGATTTCCTGGAACGAAGAATACGTTCCCGACGCTTCGTCGCGGTTGATAAGGTAGATTGCCTCGTCCGCTCCGCCTACCTCGCTCCAGTTTGTATATGTGCCGGAGAATATCGCCGCGACCTGCTGCATACTCAAGTTTGCAACGGCAACGTCCTTGTTCACGACAATCGCGATGCCGTCTTTCGCGATAACGACCGGAATCAGCCCTTCGGCAAGTTCCGACGCTTTGAGTTCGCGCGAAGAACCGGCAAGGCTCAGCGTTCCCGCCGCAAGCTGGTTCAGTCCGGTGCCGGAGCCCAGTCCTTCGTACGAAATGCGGAGCTCGGGATTATCCCGCGTGAGCGCCTCGATAACGCCGTTCGCAATCGGCTGCACAGTCGTTGAGCCGCCGAACGTATAGGTACCGCTCATCGCAGCGCTGCCGCCGGCGGCAGTACCCTCAGGCGCGGCCTGCACCGCATTGTCTTTTGAACCGCCCGCAAATACCAGCTGCGCTGCAGAAAGCGCCATACAGCACGCCGCAGCCATTACCATCTTTTTCATGTCATAACCTCCAATTATCGCGGCGGCAGGGCTGTGCAAGCCTGCATTAAGACCGCCGCGTTTCGCCGTATACCGGCGTTATGTTCTGCACGTACTGTATGCGCAGACTGTAAGACGTACATAAAGTTTGTGTTAATTTTCCATTAAATCACGTTTCACGCGCTGCGCAGTGCATACACACAAAGGCACAGTCCGTGTACAATATGCCCATGCAAAAGATTCTGATTGCGGATGACGAAACCGCCATCCGCGAACTGCTCTCGTACAACGTGCAGAAAAGCGGCTTTGCCGCCGTTACGGCGGAAAACGGCGCGCAGGCGCTCTCTGTCGCGCGCAGCGAACAGCCCGGCCTGATACTGCTTGACATCATGCTTCCCGACATGAGCGGCCTTGACGTCTGCCGCATACTCAAGCATGACGCGCAGACGGAGCGGATTCCGGTTATCATGATAACGGCAAAAACGTCGGAAGAAGACATTGTAACGGGTCTTGAACTCGGCGCGGACGACTATATCACCAAGCCGTTTTCTCCCAGGGTGGCGCTGGCCCGCGTCCGCTCGGTGCTCAGGAGAAGCGGCGCGGAAGGCGGCGCCCGCGCAGTCGAAAGCGGCGCTGTCTCTATCAACGGCCTGCACATAGATGCCCAGCGCTTTAAGGCAACATTCAGAGGAGAGGCGGTAACGCTTTCTGCAACAGAGTTCGCAATTCTGCACTACCTTGCCGAACATCCCGGCCGCGTGTTTACGCGCCAGCAGCTCATAAACGCGATAAAGGGAGATTCCTATCCTGTTACGGAACGCTCCGTTGACGTGCAGATACTGAGCATCAGAAAAAAACTCGGAGAAACGGACCCCGAACAGTCAATCATAGAAACAATCCGCGGCGTGGGCTACCGCATGTGCGACGAGGCGGAGCGGTGATGCGGCGGCCAATGCGGACATGGGTATACCTGTTCGGCATCAACGCACTTGTCGTATGCGTCGGCTTTCTGCTGTTGATCGCAGTAAGCCTCAGCGTGCTTGAACACGCGATAGAGCTGCAGACGCTCCGAAACCTGCGCACGTTTTCACACTCCGTGCGGGAACTCATCACCGCGCGCCCGCCGCGCGCTGCCGCAGGCGAAACCCTGGACAGCTTTATCAAGCTGCTTGCCTCACACGACCCGTATTTCAGGATAACGCTCATTGCCGCAGACGGCACCGTGCTCGGGGAATCAGACACGAACCGCCTGAACCTTGAAAACCACTTTACGCGCCCTGAGGTGAAGGCAGCGCTGCTCGGACAGGAAGGATACGACTTCAGGCGCAGCAGCATAGATGGCAGGATGGTCGTGTATTACGCCGTGCCGCTCACGCTTTCTGACAGCTACGCCGCGCTGCGCCTTTCAATGCCGCTTGCGTCAAACGTGCTCTTTTCGACAAACCTGCGCCAGCAGTCCGTTATCGCCGCAATACTCATCCTCTGCGTTATCCTTACGCTGTCGTTTGCCGCGGCGCAGCGCATCAGCAAACCGCTTGCCGAACTGCGGAACGCGGCGTTCCGCTACCGCACCGGCGAGTTCACGTACCGTCCTAAAATAGAAAGCCCGTATGAATTCGCAGAGCTTGCCGCAGATCTCAACCGCATGGCGCTTACAATACAGGATAATATAGAAGATATTTCTTACCGCAGGGATTATTTTGAGTCCGTGTTCGCGCATACGGCAGAAGCGCTCATCGTATTCACGCGCGGCTTGCAGATCCTCGAAGTAAACCGCGCCGCCTGCCGTCTGTTCGATACCGGCGCGCGCAAGGCAGACCGCTCGCTCATATCGCTTGTGCGCAGCACGGAGATTATCGATTTTGTGCAGGCGCATATCGCGGATCCCGCAGAAGAGCACGGTGCGGAACTTGAAATAACGATACAGGGGGCGGACGGTGCGGAACACCATTTGCTCGCGCGCTGCTCGGCGATTACGCCCGAAAACGAGCGCAGACATTTTCTGCTTATGCTCACGGACGTAACGCGGCTCACACAGCTTGAGCAGATACGAAAGGATTTTGTTGCAAACGTATCCCACGAGCTTAAAACACCGGTAACGTCAATAAAGGGCTTTATCGAAACGCTGCTTGACGGTGCGCTTTCTGACGAAGAAACGGCGCGGCGATTTTTGACTATCACAGACGAACAGACGGCGAGGCTTTCCAATATTATAGACGATCTGCTTTCGCTTTCACAGCTTGAACAGCGGGGCGCTGCCATACGTACGCAGCGGGTATCAGTGCGCGCCGTGTTCGCGCAGATTATGCGCCTGTGCCTGCCGGAAGCGCAGGCGAAACAGACGGAGCTTTCGCTTTCGTTTTTAAGTGCGCGCGGCGCGCCGCTTGACGGCGACATCGAGCTTTATCTGAATGAAGGGCTGTTTATTCAGGCGGCGGCGAACATCATCGGAAACGCGGTCAAATACTGCCCCTCGGGTGCGCGCGTAGACATCGGCGTGCAGCAGACGCCGCCGCACGGCATCATGCTGCGCGTGGAAGACAACGGCCCGGGTATTCCCGCGGAATACCGCACGCGCATATTCGAGCGGTTTTTCCGCGTGGATAAAGGCCGCAGCCGCGAGACCGGCGGAACGGGATTAGGGCTTTCTATCGTGAGGCATATCGCCGAGCTGCACGGCGGCTCCGTGCAGGCGCTTGCGCGCAGGGACGGCAGCGCGGGCGCGTGCTTTGAGCTCTATATTCCCGGAAACCGCATGGAGCCTGACGCGCGCTGATCTGCCTTCAGTGCGCGCCGGAGCTGCAGTTCCCTGTGTTTTTTTCTGCGCTTTGCACGCGCGGCTCGTTTCTTTCTTGTTCGCTGTAAGTTGTTTTTGGGCGGGAGGAGACTTTCTGCTTCAGAGGCTGGTTCTCCTTCCGCCCAAACCCTTCCTCCTCTCCAGTAGCTTGCCGCAGTGCAATAAACTGTCTGCTCCAAGCTGTCACGAGACAGATAGCTGTGTTACAAACCGTTTGCAGGGAACGGCTTTTTATCCTATACTGCCGGTATCATGGTAGTAAGTCTTGTGCTGTGCTTTTGTCCGCTTATTCTGGTGTGCGCCGTGCTGCGCGCCGCGATTGCGGAGTTCCAGATAAAATACGCGCTCTGGGCGATTCTGCTCGGCCTCGCGTCAGTGATTCCGATTGCGGCGCTGCAGTTTGCCGTTGAGCGCCTGCCGTTTTTTCAGCCTTATTCGCTTGCGCACGTGCTGGTAACAGCGATACTGCTGAACGGCCTTATAGAAGAAAGCGTCAAGCTTGTCTGTATGCTGCCGATTCCGAGCAGGAATATGACCGCGCGCGC
Source organism: Candidatus Treponema faecavium (assembly GCA_019113455.1). Taxonomy (GTDB): domain Bacteria; phylum Spirochaetota; class Spirochaetia; order Treponematales; family Treponemataceae; genus Treponema_G; species Treponema_G faecavium. Next base: position 6,970 of record DXHG01000079.1, read on the forward strand.
GTTTTTCGCGACGGCGCTGCTGTGCGGCATGGCGCTCGGCTGCTTTGAAACGGCGGTGTATTTTATATCAGGCGTGCAGCAGATAACGCTCCGCATTGCGACGGCGGTTGTCATACACAGCGCGTGCGCGATGCTTTCCGGTGCGTATATCTGGCTGCACCGCGCCGGCCGCGCGCGGGCGGCGCCGTTTGTGTTTGCGGTGCTGCTGCACGGCGTGTATAATTTTTTCGCCGGTTTTGATAACCTGTTCTGGTGGTTTTCCGTTGCAACACTGCTGTTTGCCGTACTCGAGTGCCGCATTTGGTACCAGCGCGCAGCACACCCCAACGAATACAGCGCACAGTAAGCAGTCAAGTTTTGAGCCATGTTCCCAAACTTGCGCCTGTATTGTGCAGGTTTAGGGCTTACACCCTAAACCTGGCAGCTTGGAGCGCAGCGACAAGCCGCAGTACACGCTTACTGTATGGACTAACGCCCTCGCAGAGAACAGGAAAGAAACAAACCGTGCGCGCGCAGCGCAGCCCCTCGCAGGGGACCTGCGAAAAAACAACCCGCGTGCGGACAGCCTAAAACCATCAGCAATTTTTTTTTAACGGGAAAAAATGTTCCCGAAGGAATTGCATTTTATTCTATGAATGTGCATTATATAATAGAAAAGAGGTATTCTAATATGAAAAGTAGCATTGGCATACGGTTATTCGCACTGAGCGTTCTGGTCACATGGGGGTCGGTTTTCGTTTCGCTTGCGGTGTTTGCGTTTCTCGGTGTGTTCACTTCCCAGTTCCTTTCTGCGATATTTCTTAACCCGATAACGATACTGTGCTTTATTATCGCAGTTGCCGGACCGGCGGTGCTCAACGGCGTGCTGTTTCTGCACAAACAGCTTCACACAACTGACAGCGCCGACGGCGATATCGTGCGCACAAACCGGCGCATCAATAAACTGCTGATCACCGTGTTCTGCGAGCCGTTTGTGTTTACGATGCCGTTCTGGCTTTCGTGTTTTCTTTTAGCGTTTGCGGGCGGCGCGTACGCGCATCCGTCTTTTATCATCATGGTCTGTATCGGCGCCGATATGCTTGTCGGCAATCTGTTTAGTTTACTGTTCCTGCAGACGCTTGAAAAAGCCGCCGCCGAAACAGAAATCGTGCCTGAGTTTATTTTTTCTTTTATGCGCCGCGTTATATCAACGGTTATCATGAGCGTGCTCGGATTGCTTTTGATGAGCCTCTCGCCGTTTTTCTGCGGGCTCACCGCGGAGGATCCGGCAGATCTCGTGCGCAGGTATTTTCTCCCGATTGAAACGGTCTGTCTTGCGGTGTTTCTTTTTAACCTGTTCATCATACTCAATAAAACACATTTTCAGATACGCGCTATCCGCATACAGAGCGAGGCGCAGGCAAGCGGCAATTACGACGTGCAGCGGCTTGACATAACAACGCGCGACGATGTGGGGCTGCTCATTCAGGCGTCAAACAAGGCTTCGCAGAACCTGCACAGCCTGCTTAAAAACTTTTCACAGCACATCGACATCTCAAACGGCGATGCACAGGGGCTCGCGTCTTCAATGGAAGAAACGTCGTCAGCCATCGAGGCGATTGCCGAAAACATTGAGACGGTCAAGGGCACCGTGCTTGAGCAGGCCGCGGGCGTTGAAGAGGCGCAGTCCATTTTCAGCCAGGTGGTTAAGCACATCGATACGCTTGATACGAGCATCAACCGGCAGGTTACGGCGCTTACGTCGTCTTCTGCCGCCATTGAGCAGATGGCAGCGAATATCAAGTCGGTGTCTGACATTATGGAACAGAACGCGCAGACGGCGAATACGCTTGAGGAAGCTTCAAGCGAAGGTCAAAAGCGCGTTGCCGCCTCGGTGGAAACGGCAAAGCGTATTCTTGACGAATCGTCGTCGCTTATAGATGCAAGCCGCATTATACAGACGATAGCGAATCAGACAAACCTGCTTGCAATGAATGCCGCTATTGAGGCGGCGCACGCAGGAGAGAGCGGACGCGGCTTTTCCGTTGTCGCAGATGAGATACGCAAGCTCGCCGAGGAATCCAACATTCAGGGCAAAAAGATTGCGAGCCAGCTCAAGGCGTTTGAGGCGTCTATCGGCGAAGTTTCCGAGCACACGGAAAACGTTCAGAAGGAGTTTAACTCCATACAGGAGCTGACGCAGGCGGTGCGCGATCAGGGAGAAATGGTCAAGCAGGCAATGCGCGAGCAGACGGAAGGCAGTACACAGGTGCTTTCCGCAATGAAAGAGATAAACGGGCTTTCAGACGACGTGCGCGCGGGTTCCACCGAAATGAAAAATGGCGGCTCGGAAATCATGGCCGAGATTAACAAGCTTGCAGAGATTACGCAGGGCATTTACACTGCCATGCGCAATATCACAAACTCATCGGGCGAGATAAAGGCGGCCGCCGCCGATATTACCGACCGCACGGTGCGCAACAAGCTGCACTTGGACAACCTGCAGGAATCGATACAGAAGTACCAGTTCTAGCCGGTAAGTGCGGGCAGTACCGTCTGAGGCACAGCCGCACACGCCGCCCGCGCTGAAGCAGGCAGCATGCGGCTGCGTTAGTTGGCTGAAAGACGGACTAGTTAATAATTAGACTCCATAAATTTAGTCCCTACCGACTCTCCAAACAATCTGTCAGTTTTTGTTACCAGACACTTATCTCACCCTCCTGTGTAAACGTATAAGAACCTGCGAGCGTCTCTGTCTTTTTATACATTAGAGTGATAACAATTTCTTCCGATCCTTCGTCTGCAGTATGAATTCGTAGTTGTGGTCTGTATATCTGCCGTTTTATCACTATTCAGCCGAATACCATACTTTCCGTAAATATACATTACAGGAGAAAGTCCATTGCCCGTACTGCACCTCGGCTTGTCTTTATATACAAAAGGGTCATTTATTTGTACATTCTCGCTGCCGTTGCTGCATCCTACTACACACAGCAGCAGCAATGCCGCTGCTCCCGCAATCATTTTCATGAAGAAACTCCTTGTACGCCTCGTTCCCTGGGCTGTTTAGTATTGATGCATCAAGGGCAGTATAAGACCATCGGGCGGGGAATATTAGTCAAGTGATAATCAGGCAATACAGCACAAATATTTGTATTTTTTTTCAGCACTGCGGGCAGAACCGGCAGTTTTGAGGCTGAAGCTCTGCGCTGCGCGGCAAGCCCCAGTGCTCGAAGAGAGGGAGGCACGATTACGGTTCGGACTGCATACCCGCAGTAAGCACGGGTTTCTTTCTCCCCAAAACAAGCCATGCGTTTTACATACGTGCGGTTTTATGCTATATTCTAGTATCTTATTGCAGAAATGAGAGGAGTTTGTGTTTTTATGGAAAAATTATTCCAGCTTTCCAAACGCGGCACGACGGTAAAGACGGAAATAACCGCCGGTGTTACGACATTCCTGACGATGGCCTACATCCTCGCCGTAAACCCGGGCATGCTCGGAAGCATTCCGGGCATGGGAGCAGAAGGCGTGTTCACGGCAACCGCGCTTTCGGCCTGTATCGCGACGCTCGTCATGGCGTTCGCGGCGAACCTGCCGGTGGGGCTCGCGCCGGGCATGGGGCTTAACGCGTTCTTTACGTACACAGTCGTGTTCGGCCTCGGCTACAGCTGGCAGATGGCACTCACCGCGGTGTTCCTTGAAGGCATTGTGTTTATACTGCTGTCTTTTTTGAACGTGCGCGAGGCGATTATCAACGCGCTGCCGCCGAGCCTTAAAAAAGCGATTGCAGGCGGCATCGGTCTGTTTATCGCGCTTATCGGATTGAGCAACGCCGGCATCGTATCATCCGAAACCGGAACGATTATCGGCTTTGCCGAGCTGCAGGGCGGCGCGCTTGTCGCGGTTATTGGCCTTGTCATCACGATTCTGCTGCTTGCACGCAACGTAACCGGCGCCATTCTTATCAGCATCCTTATCACGACCGTAATCGGCATCCCGTTCGGCGTTACCGCCGTTCCCGAAGGCTTTTCGCCTGTATCGCTTCCGGCCGCGCCGCTTTTCTGCCAGTTCGATTTTACGGAAGTATTCACGCTCAAATTCTTTACCGTCTTTTTCACGTTCTTCTTTGTCGACATCTTCGACACGGTCGGCACGCTCGTCGGCGTTACGACAGAAGCGCGCATCATAGACAAGGACGGCAATATCCCGCGCGTTAAGCAGGCGCTGCTTGCCGACGCAATCGGTACGGTCGCGGGCGCGGCGCTCGGCACATCTACGGTAACAAGCTTTGTCGAAAGTTCTTCCGGCGTCGCCGCGGGCGGCCGCACGGGGCTTGCCTCTGTCGTAACGGGACTGCTGTTCGCGCTCGCGCTCTTTTTCAGCCCGCTCTTTCTGCTTGTTCCCAGCGCGGCTACTGCGCCGGCGCTCATCATGGTCGGCTACTTTATGATAAAGAATATCACCGGCATTAACTTTTCCGATCCAGTAGAAGGCATTTCCGCATTTATCTGCATTATCGTTATGCCGTTCGCGTACAGCATCGCAGAAGGCATCGTGTGGGGACTCATCTCATACGTGCTTCTTAAGACTGTAACCGGCAAGGCGAAATCGATTCACGCCGTTACGTGGGTACTGTTTGTGATATTCATCCTGCGCTTTTTCTTAAAGTAACCGTACACTGCGCAAAAGCCCGCCGCGGCGGGCTTTTATGTTCGTTTGCGGTACCTGCCGCAAAAAATCTTTTGGCGTTTGCCAAAAAACCGTTGAACAGAAACGCGAAATACGCTATACTAGTGACTGTTCACTTGGGCAATTAGCTCAGCTGGTTAGAGTACAAGCATCACACGCTTGGTGTCACAGGTTCGAATCCTGTATTGCCCAATACTCTTCTATCTTTTTATACTCCTCCCAAAAAAATCATGCGGTGTATCGTGTTTCGGTGCGTAAAAAGCTTTTTCTTGTTCATTTCCACCTCTCAGAATTGAAAAAAGTCATCACCCATTGAATATGCCGCATATGTTCTTCAGCGGTATCGCCTAAAAGCGTGCATTTCACATCCATGCAGAAAAACCGGTACGCCACGTAACCTTTCATATCGCCGTACAAGTACAGTGTTTTGTACTTTTTTTCTAATTTTTTCACATTTATTGCCAATGTAAACAGCACAATATCCACAAAACGAGTTAATTCTATCCATCCTTTACGCAGCGCAAAGTCATTTGCTTCTCCTAACGTCTGACATGCCTTCTTATAGGCACTGTCCGTAACGCAAAGGATACAGATTTTGCCTTTTTTGCATATGGCTGCCTCCCAAATAACGTCTTCAAGCGTCTGAATCGTGCCTCCAACGCAGCATATACCGTTATTTTTACCCATACGGCCTCCTCAATCTCTATGTTTGTATTATACAGCTAAATAAACTATCTGTTTTATTTTTTTCGCATTATTTTTATCACGAGTGCAAGAGCCTTGAACAGGCGGCTAAACGCGGAACATCCCCGCAGTGAACTGCATGGCTCAGCGCCGTACGTGCCTGTGCAGATTAAACGGAATTGCCCTGTACGGAGCAGACCCGCCCCTTGAGAAAACACGCTTGGCAGGGTATAATCTGCATACTATGGATACGACGACGCTGATTGCCGGCATTGACTATACGGACTATCCGGATCTCGCGGACACGGCGGCGCAATCGCGCACGGTGCTTGCGACTGTTTTCAACGTGCGGCGGGATGCTCCCGCAGGCGGAGACGCCGAGGAAGAGGCACCGGATGAACCGGAGTCTCCTGTACAGCCAGCCGTGCAGCCTTCAGTCCGTGTGTTTGAGTGGAACCGAGCCTCGCCTCTTTCAGCACGTACGCTTATCCTTCATGCCGAAAATACAATCGGTCCTGTGCGTGAGGCACTGCTCGTATTCGATACGGCGTCGGCGCAGCGTCAGTTTCCGTTGTTTTCAGCGGAATACAGCTCTCGTGCGGCGGATGAGCTTATCACGGGTTACCTCTTTTTGACCGCTGAGCTGCTCGCCCGTTTTTCGCGTCACGGCGGCGGCACGCTCGCATTTTTACTGCGCGATCAGCCGTCATTAGCAGAAACAATTCTCGTTCCCTCGCTTAAAAACCGCGCCGAGTTCAGCGCCGCCGGCGTGTTCGCTTCGATGGCGGCAAAAGCGTTCAAGGCGTTTTCGGAAAATATCTCTGCCTCTCATGCAGAAGATTCCGCCGTGCGCTGCATCCTTGCGTCTGTTGACCCCAGCATCAGCTACGAAGCGGCAGGTTCATGGCTGTTCGACTATATCGGCGAGCTCGACGCGGTAAAAAATGCGCGTTCGCCCAAGCAGCTCGTACAGTGGATAAAATACGGCTCGCGCCCATCGTCGGGCTTTCAATTCTTTAAACGCTGACAATATTGCCTGCAAGGACTACTCCGTTACCCGTATGCTGAGTGATTTTTTTGACGGCGCCGTACTCGCACAGTTCGGTTCATATATCCTGCGTATCGCAGGCGCGGTCATAGCCGGAATCGTGCTCGGGCTGGAACGCAAAACGCGGCAGCAGTCGGTCGGTATGCGCACGCTCATTCTTATCTGTGTGTCTTCCTGCCTCATCATGCTCATTTCACAAGCAGCGGCACGCCGCTACGGCGGAGACAGCATGCGCATCGCAGCGCAGGTCGTGTCCGGCATCGGTTTTTTGGGAGCCGGCGCCATTATCCGCTATGGGCTCAACGTAAAAGGCCTCACATCGGCGGCAATTATCTGGACGGCGGCGGCTATCGGGCTTGCCGTCGGCGCGGAACTGTATCTGGAATCGCTGTGCGTGCTTATCATCAGCGTTGTATCCCTTGTCGCGCTTGAACGCGTGGAAGAGCGCTTTTTTCCGGCAAATCAGATAAAGCGCCTGCGCCTGTCGTTTTCCGTAGCGCACACGCGCCCCGACATAGCCGCTGTGCAGCGCCTCCTTGCTGAACACGGGCTCTTGACCGCCGGCATGAGCGTCTGCGAGGACATGCAGCGCAAGACGCTTGACGTTTCTTTTACGCTGAAATCTCCGAAAGTGCTTGATATTTCGCACATCACGGCGGAAATAGGCTGCCGCTATACACTGCTCAGATACACATTCAGCGGTTAATGGCACAGAGACGCGCGCCATTCCTGCAGTTCTGTATCATTCTTCGTGCATAGTATGTTATAGTCATAACAGACAATAGATTTGGGAGGTCGTAATGAAAAAAAATCGGTTCGCCATACCGGCGGCGCTGATTCTCTGCATGGTCGGACTGGCAGTGTGCGCCGCCGGCTGCAAATCAGCAGAGTCGGTGGAGGAACAGCCTGAGGCTGCCGTAACAGAAAGCGCTCCGGTGCCGCCGCCTGAGCCGGTTCCGGTGCCGGAACCGGAGCCTGAACAGACAGAAATAGCGGGGCTCAATGAGGAAATAGCTATTTTCGATTCAACAAAAATGTTCCCGCAGGAAGAACCGGCGGAAACCAACACGGGAAGCATTTTCGCAGACGCGGCTGACGAGGGCGAAACAGCCGCCGCGGCGGGTACTGTAACGAAGGAAGATTCCGGCGTGCATGAAATGAGCGTCGCGCGTCCGCCAGCTTCCGCAGCGGGGGCGGCGCAGGGCGCAGATGCCGGCGGGAGCGCAGAGAGCGTCACGAATTCCGGCAGCAGGCGGCGCACGTATTCGGAATACGGCTACTTCTTTACTGCGCCGCAGATAGGACCGTTCACCGTTATAGAAGCGGAGTTCAAGAAGCTCGGCGGCTACGAAAAGAGCGCGTTCGGCTTTGTGTTCAGCTACACTGCCGACAATGAAGGCTGGCTTTCAGACTATATGCGCTTTGAGATAAACACCGCCGGTCAGTACGGCATATACCAGTACGACGGCGCGCAGTACACGGATCTTGCGCAGGAGCAGGCACCCGACACGGCGTACCTGTACGGCACGGATGTCATTCAGGGCGGCTACAATACGGCAAACCGCCTCCGCATTGAAGATAATGGAGACGGTACCTGCACGATTTCGATCAACGGCACGCAGATGGCAGTTGTCAAGCTGGCGCACGGAAAAATAGGCAGAATCATGCCGTTCTTTTCTGTGGGCAAGGCCGATCAGGAGCGCCTGCCTGACGAGCCGGTTATCGTTACATACCGCATCACGGAGGCAGCGCGGTGATTGAATCAAACGGAGAATATTTCCAGCTGCGTACGGCAGTACCGAACGATGTCGGAGCCGTCATGGCGATAGAGCGACAGTCGTTTATTCCCCGTATACAGGAGCAGGAGGTCGTGTTTTCCGAGCGCATCAGCGCGTTTCCGCACGGCTTTCTGCTTCTGGAGCGCGAAAACGGCGCAGCGGCAGGGTATTTTTGTTCCGAACTGTGGGCTGCACCGGCATACGGCGCAGCCGCGTTCTCGCTCGGGCACGCTATTTCAGAAAGCCACAGCCCGGACGGAACGGTATTGTACGTATCTTCAATGGCGCTCGATTCTGATCTGCGCGGCAGAGGGCTTGGCGCGCAGTTATTCGCACAAAGTCTGCGCGCCGTGCTTGCTGCGTGCCCGCAGGTGCGCCTTATGCAGCTTGTCGTAAACGAGGCGTGGCGCGGTGCAAAAGCCATATACGAGCGCGCAGGCTTTAGAGAAACCGCGCGGCTTGCAGGCTTTTTCCCCGCGGAACAGGACGGCGTACATACCTGCGGTATCGTTATGGACTGCTCCCGGGAGTGCACAAGATGACGCACGAACAGTGGCAGGCGTTCTCGCTGTTCCGCAGCAGATTCAAAGAAAAAACTGCAGAATGGGCGCGGCAGGGAGCGCTTTTAAGCCGCCTTGCTGCCGAGGCTGCGCGCACAGACACGCCGCCGTACACGATTGAAACGCCGGTTGTCTATAACTGCGATCTGGACGCCGCAACACCGCAGTCGGATATACGGCTCATTGTGATTGCGGATAACCCCGGCAAGCATGAACAGGAGGCGGCAAACTGCCGCTATCTCACAGGACAGGCGGGAAAACTCGCGCAAAACTTTTTTTGCCGCAATCCCGAACTCGGTATCGATTTCAGGGCAAATACGATTATACTCAATAAAACGCCGGTACATACGGCAAAGACCGCACATCTTAAATACCTTGTCAAAAGCAGCGCGCCCGCAGCAGACATAGTGCGCCAAAGCCAGCGCTGGATGGCGCAGGAAACGGCGCGGCTGCATCAGTCGCTTGCAGCCTGTGCGCCGTGCGGCCTGTGGATTATCGGATACGGAGAACTAAAAACCGGCGGCATCTTTGACATATTCAGAACGGCATTTGCGCAATCGTATGCCGGAAGCGGCGCATGGCGGCAGGTGTTTGTGTTCCGTCACTTTTCAATGAACAGCTTCAGCACGGAGCTGAACCGTTTTGCCGCACAGGCGCGCCAAAGCGGCGAAGAACACGGCATACAAGAGCTGCTTATCCGTATCGGCACGGCGCACCGCACCGCGGTGTTCGCAGACATTGCAGGAGAATAGAAATCATGAATACGGATTGTGAACAGATTGCATCGCTCGTACAGGCGCAGCGCGATTTTTTTTGTACAGGGGCAACGCTGCCAACCGAGTTCAGAAAGACGCAGCTCAAGCGGCTGTACGCGGCGCTTGCCGCTCATGAAGCGGAAATCACGGCAGCGCTCTTTGCCGATCTAAAAAAATCTGCGCTTGAGTCATACGAAACAGAAATCGCACTCGTGCTTGCAGAGCTCCGCTATGCGCTCAGGCACATCAATTCATGGACGCGGCCCAAACGGGTGCGGCTTTCGCCTATGCACTTTTGCTCAAAGGCGCGCATATATCCCGAACCGCACGGCGTCTCGCTTATCATGTCGCCGTGGAATTATCCGTTTCTGCTTACATTCTCACCGCTCGTCTCTGCAATCGCCGCAGGCAACTGCGCCGTCATAAAGCCTTCGCAGCACGCGCCTCACGCTTCCCGCGTCATCGCTTCCCTTATAGAAGACACGTTTGACGCGCGCCATGTCTGCACCGTGCAAGGCGGCAGGGAGATAGACCACCCGCTGCTTTCGCAGCCGTTTGATTTTATCTTTTTTACCGGAAGTCCCGCCGCGGGAAAGGCCGTTGCCGCGGCTGCCGCGGAACGGCTCATTCCGATCTGCCTCGAGCTCGGCGGCAAAAGCCCCTGTATCGTAGATGGTACGGCGAATATCGACATCGCCGCACGGCGCATTATCTGGGGAAAACTGCTCAACGCGGGACAGACCTGCATTGCGCCCGATTACGTGCTTGTCTGCACCGAAGTAAAAGAACCGCTCATGCAGGCAATGCAGCGGTATATCAGGCTGTTTTACGGCTCTGATCCTGTACACAATGCGCAGTATCCGTGCATTATCAATATGCACCACTTTGAACGCCTGCGCGCGCTTGCCGACGGCTCTGACAAAAGAAACGGCGCCGTGCGCCTTGACTCTCTGCACCTGTACGACGCAGAAAGCCGAAAGATAGCGCCGGTGCTGCTGGACAATCCGCACGCGGACGCTCCCGTAATGCAGGAAGAAATATTCGGGCCGGTGCTGCCGGTTATTGCTGTTGCCGACACGCACAAAGCACTGCGTTTCGCTGCCGAACGGCCGGCGCCGCTTGCGCTCTATATATTTTCCGAAGACAAGACGGTGCAGCGCTCGGTTATATCACAGCTGCGCTGCGGCGGCTGCTGTATAAACGACACGATTATGCACATTGCCTCGCCGCTGCTGCCGTTCGGCGGCGTAGGAAACAGCGGACATGGACGGTATCACGGCAAGTTCGGATTTGACACGTTTTCTCACCGCAAAAGCGTGCTTAAAAAATCAACACGCATTGATATACAGCTGCGTTATCCGCCGCATACTGACGACAAAACCGCGGCCGCGCATCTGCTCATGCGGTAAAAAAGCAATCGCCGGCGCGGCGCATGAGATATATCATGGCCGCAAAACCCTTATACATATTGAAACCGCGCGCCTTCCGTTTAGCCGCCTGTACCATTGAGTCAACGCCCTCGCAGACAGCATTGGTAATACGGTGATGAAAGTAAGCAAGAATCCCCTGTCTGTGGTTTCGCAGTGTGACAGCCGCATCCTTCATCGGCTGCAGCCGGCAGCGGCGCAGCCATGAGTACAGATTTCCCTCGTCGGCTCCACATCAATGACACGACGCTGGTCAGTATCAATGAAACGGCAATCATATTTATGAAATTGTCTATCATCTGAATTACTTTCGGTAGGAGTATATCACAAAACTGTTTTTCCCACTAACTTTGGAGTAGGGCAAGAAGCCATGCGTGCAAACGCAGAAAAAAACAGCAGGTATTTGCATACAGCCGCATGCAAAAACGCCCGATAATGTTGCTGTATGGGCGGAACACAGAAACGCCGCGGCGCGCTTTATGCGCTGACATGGACGGCGGTTTGCGCGGCAGCGGCCTGCATGTGCAGCTGTTGCGGCGAGCAGGAATACACAGAAGCACAGATACAGGCGCTGCGCGAACAGGAAACAGCGCGCCTGGTTGAACGCACGATAAATAAGCCGTGGCGCGGCGAAGCGTTTGCCGCAAACCAGCAGGGCGGCGTGTGGTACGACGTTATCAGCGCCGATCCCAAGAGCTTTAACCTGCTCATAGCGGAACAGGATTCCGCAACGGCGGGCATTATCTCTGGTCTGCACGAGTATCTGGTTGACTACGATTACGCCAAAAAGAAATGGGTGCCGCAATGCGCGTTTTTCGATATCAGAGTAAACGAACAGGAGCAGACCGTTTCGGTATACTATACACTGCGCGACAATCTGTACTGGAGCTTTTACGGTTCCGACACGAAAATACCGGTAACATCTGACGATGTGGTGTTCTGGTACAACGAGATAGAAGGGGATCCGGCGTTTCACAGTTCCGCGTATAACAGCCAGTTTGTTACGCTTGAAAACGGCGAGACGGCGCATATCGATATAGAAAAAATAGACGAAAAGACATTTGCGTTTCATTTTCCGCGTATGGATGCAAACCCGCTCCTTTCGACAAACAGGACGTTCGGCCCGTCGTTTATCTACCGCAAGGCGAAAGAAACGGGCGGCGTGCAGGCGGTGCTCGACACATTCAGCGTTGCCTGCGATGTGCGTTCCATTCCCTCCATGGGCAGATGGTTTATAAAAGAATACACGCCGGGGCTGCGCGTCGTGTTCGCGCGCAATCCCGATTACTGGGAACACGACGCAGACGGCGGGATGCTGCCGTACCCTGACGAGATGATCTGCACGATTATTCCCGACCCGAATACGCAGTACCTGCTGTTCAAGCAGGGAAGCATTGAAAGCACGGCGTTCCGGCCCGAGGAGCTTGACAGTGCGGTGCAGGATTCTTCTGCGTCTGCCGAAGGCTATACCGTGTACGGCGCGGAAGGAAGCCTTGTCGTACCGTTCTGGTCGTTTAATCAGAATCCGGTCAACCGCGATAAGCCGTATTACACGTGGTTTACTACAAAGGAGTTCCGGCAGGCGATGAGCTGTCTGCTTGACCGAGACCGCATCATTACACAGACATACCGCGGCCTTGCAAGCCCTAAATACGACTTTTTTGCTTCTGCAAATCCTTATTATAATGAAGAGATTCAGCTTGAATACCGCTGCGATGCAGCGCGCGCGGTAACGCTGCTTGAATCCGCAGGCTTTGCGCGGGACCCCGAGGGCGTTATGCGCGACAGTGCGGGGAACGCCGTTGAGTTTGACTTATCGATACAGGCCGATACCGGCATTTTAACCGATATGGCTTCCATTATTGCTGAAAGCTGCGCGCAGGTCGGCATACGGATCAATATCAGGCAGGTTGATTTTCAAAAGCTCGTGCAGCAGCTTACGTCAAGCTATGACTGGCAGAGCGTATTTATCGGTCTGGGAGCGAATTACTGGCCCACGCAGGGATCAAACGTGTGGCCATCAAACGGCAATCTGCACCTGTGGTATCCTCTGCAGCAGACGCCTGCGACTGAGTGGGAGGCGCGCATCGATTACCTGTACAACGAAGGAAGCGCCGCCGCAGACCCCGCATATGCGCAGACTGTGTGGGATGAGTATCAGCGCATTATTCTTGAACAGTGCCCGGTTATCTATCTGGTCAGCAGTCAAAGCTTTGTCGGCGTACGGAACCGCTGGGACAGCCGCAACATATATTACGATAACGTCGGCGGGCTCCAGACCGAATATGTCGGCTTGAGGCAGTTTTAGGCAGTCGGAGGTGATTGTGCAATGAATCCGCATACGGTGTTATATACGCTTGCCGCGCCATTCTACCGGCTAAAAAAAACGTATCCGCTCGTTTCGTTTATTATTTCGCGCCTTATTACGATGGCGGTTATCCTTTTTATCCTTGGTTTTGCGGTGTTCGGTCTTATGGAGCTTGCGCCTGGCGATATTGTTGATCAGCTGATTACGCAGCAGCTTTTTTCCGGCAGCGTGCAGACTGCCGGAGCAGGTATGCAGTCGCGGGAAAACCTGCTTTCAGATGAGCAGTTTGCCGCGCGGCGCGCGGAGCTGGGGCTTGATAAGCCGTTTTATGTGCAGTATTTCCTGTGGCTCAAGCGCGTTATCGTTGACCATGATCTTGGCGTGAGCCTCATTTCGCGTGCGCCGGTAAGCTTTCTTATTTCAAGCCGCATAATTAACTCGCTCATATTAAACCTGATTTCGCTTGTGCTTATCACGGCGGTTTCGTTTGCGCTCGGCGTGTGGTTTTCGAGCAAGGCGGGCACCGCGCTCGATGTTGCAGGCACGTTTTTTTCGCTCGTGCTGCACGCGTTTCCCGGTATTCTGATGCTCATTCTTTTGCAGCTGTTCGGCGTTGTTACCGGTTTGTTTCCCGTAACGGCGTATCCGTTCTTTCCGTTTTCGGAGAATCCGCTGGCATTTGCCGGCAGCTATCTGCACCATATTTTTCTGCCGCTGCTCGCGTCGTTCCTCGGCGGCATCGGCGGCACAATGCGCATGATACGCTCGACGATGCTTGATCAGCTGGGTCAGCCGTACATAACCGCGATACGGTCGCGCGGCGTGCCGGAATGGCGCGTATACTTTGCGCACGCGTTCCGCAACACGCTTAATCCGTACATCACCGGCAGCGCAAATCTGCTTGCAAGCCTGTTTTCAGGCTCGCTCATACTGGAAATCATATTCGCGTATCCCGGCATCGGGCGGCTCATGTATGAGGCGGTTACGCAGGAAGACGTAAACCTTGTGCTGGCGAACATTATGTTTATTTCGTTTCTTGTGCTGTTGGGCATGGTTGTTTCAGACATCGCACTTGCGCTTGTGGACCCGCGCATCAGATACGGCAAGGAGTGACGGAGCAGCATATGAAATCATTTTTTCGTTTTGTCCGCCGCCGGCCGCTTGCGCTGCTGTCTCTTGCCGTACTGACTGCCGTGTATCTGGTCATGATATGCGCCGAATTTGTTGCGCCGTATACACCGGTGCAGTCGTTTGACGAATACACGTACTGCCCGCCGAACGCCGGCATCGTGTTCGGCCGCGAGGGCGGCATTGTGCAGGTGCAGGAACGACGCGTTATAAACACCGCAACGTGGAAATACGTGCGCGTAAAAGACCAGTATGAGCCGGTGCGCTTTTTTGTGGAAACGGAGCCGTACCTGCTTGCGGGGGTCATCCCCATGCGGTATAAGCTGTTCGGCACGCAGGGAGACACGCCCGTATTCCTGTTCGGCGCGGATCACTTAGGCCGCGACCTGTTCAGCCGCATCGTATACGGAAGCCGCATTTCGCTCACGATCGGCTTTATCGCCACGGCCGTGTCGCTTATGCTTGCGGTGCTGTTCGGCGGTATCGCAGGATATTCCGGCGGCGCGGCAGACTGGGGTATTATGCGCCTGTCGGAGTTTTTTATGCTCATCCCGAGCCTGTACCTGATTCTCTTTCTGCGCTCGCTCATGTCGTCATCGATGGACAGCGGGCAGTCATACGTGATGATAACGCTGATACTGGCGCTTGCCGGCTGGCCCGCCTCTGCGCGTACGATACGCGGGCTTGTGCACGCGCTCAAGCGGGAAGAATTTGTGCTGAACGCGCAGCTTGAAGGCATACCGCCGGTTGTTATCCTGGTGCGCCACATTATTCCGCAGACGGCGAGCCTGCTTATCGTGAGCATCGCGCTGAGTATTCCGGGCTTTATCATGAGCGAGACAACGCTTTCGTATCTGGGGCTCGGTATCGCTGATCCGGCGGTAAGCTGGGGATCGCTTATCAGGCGCGACATTTCCACTATCAGCAACCTTAAAAACTTTCCGTGGCTGTTATGTCCGGTGTGGATGCTGCTTGCGGTAACGCTTGCGTTTAATTTTCTTGCAGATGCGCTGCGTGATTTTTTCGATCCGTATCACGCCGTGTTTCCGCGCTTTTCATTGCGGCGAAGACGCGCGGACATATCTTCTGCTTCGACAGCTGCGCCGCAAGAAGAGCGCGGCCCATCATGCAAGGAGACCGTATAATGCAGCCGCTGCTTGAAGTTACTGATTTGTGCGTTTTGTTTCCATCGGCTTCCCCTCAGGAAGCGCCGGTGCAGGCGGTGCGCGGCGTGTCGTTTTCGCTTAATAAAGGCGAAGTGCTCGGTATCGTAGGCGAAAGCGGTTCTGGCAAGAGCGTGTCAACCGCGGCGATTCCGGGGCTTTTGCCGCTGCACGCGCAGACGTCGGGTTCGGTGCGGTTTGACGGGCAGGAACTGCTGCATCAGCCGGTATCCGTGCTGCGCCGCTATCGGGGCAGGCGCATCGGCATGATATTTCAGGAGCCCGGTCGCTCGTATGACCCGCTGCAAAACATTTCTGCCGTTTTTTACGAGACGTTCCGCTGCAGCGAGCCGTGCATTACGCGCGCGGAATCCGACAGCCGCGCGGCGGCGCTGCTTGCTGAGACGGGGCTTGCCGGGGCGGCGGAACGGCTGTATTCGTTTCCGCATCAGTTTTCGGGCGGGCAGCTGCAGCGCATCAGCATCGCGCTTGCGCTTGCGCAGAACTGCGGGTTTTTAATCGCGGATGAGCCGACAACGGCGCTCGACGTAACGATACAGGCGCAGATTATTGCGCTTTTAAAGCGCCTGCGCGAGACGCGCGGCATCGCGATTCTCTTTATCAGCCACGACATGGATGCGGTTGCCGCCGTTGCCGACCGCATTATGGTGATGTACGCAGGCCTCGTCATGGAAACCGGCTCCCGCAGCCATATCCTTTCTCACGCGCGCCATCCCTACACGCAGGCGCTCCTTGACGCGGCGCCGCGGTTCGGGAGCCATTATGCGCTGTCGCGCCTGCGTTCTATTCCGGGCAGAGTCTGCGACCCGCGCCGGCCGCCGCCGGGCTGCCCGTTTGCCGAACGCTGTCCGCGCGCGATTCCCGAGTGCCGAACGGAGCTGCCGGCCCTGCTTGCGCCGCAGGGCGTTTGCGCTGAAGGGCTCTGCCGCTGCATTATGCAGACAAAGCGCAGTCAGGAGGAACAGAACAATGAACGCTGAGCTCATTTCGGTGCGGGGCTTGGAAAAACGCTTCAGCCGCGAGGCGGGCTTTTTTGCCCCGCTCGGGCAATTTGTATACGCGGTAAACGGCGTGAACTTTGATCTGCATCGCGGCGAGACGTACGCGCTTGTCGGCGAGTCAGGCTGCGGCAAGACGACAACCGCGCGGCTGCTCGTGCGTATGTACGAAGCATCAGCCGGTTCCGTCATATACACGGACGAGGCGGGAGAGAACGCGCGCGATGTGTTTGCAATGAACGCAAAAGAGCTTAAAGCGTACCGAGCGGCGGTTAAGTACGTGTTTCAGGATCCGGCAAAGAGTCTTGACCCGCGCATGACGGTTGAAGATATTCTGCTTGCGGGGTACCGCTACGCGGAACGCTGGCCGGGCAGGCAGTGCGCCCGCGAAGAAGCGGCGCGCATCCTTGAAGAGACGGGGCTGCACGCCGACGACCTGAACCGCCGCCCCGCTGATTTTTCAGGCGGACAGCGCCAGCGCATATCCATTGCCCGCGGACTTATCATGCGGCCGCGCGTGCTCATCTGCGACGAGGTTGTATCGGCGCTCGATGTGTCGGTGCAGGGCCAGATACTGAACCTGCTGCTCGATCTGCGCGAAAGCCGCGGGCTCTCGCTGCTGTTTATTACGCACGACCTTAAAATCGCGTGCTACTTTTCGGACCGCATCGGCGTTATGTACCGCGGAGAGATTGTGGAAGAAGCGCCTGCGCAGTATCTCTACCGCGACGCGCGCCATCCGTACACGCAGCTGCTGTTTGCAAGCAGCGCTCCGGCTCACGAAGCGGACATTATTTCAGGAGAAGTGACGTCTTCCTCCGCTGCCGCAGCAGGCTGTCCGTTTGTCTCCCGCTGCCCGCGCGCTGCTGAGCGCTGCCGCGCAGAACATCCGCCGATGACAGCGCTTTCTGACACGCACCGCGCCGCCTGCTGGAATATATAAGCACGGGTTTGTTTTTTTTCGCGGGTTCCTGCGGAAAGTTTATTGTGTTGGCACGCGGGCTTTTTTCTTTATTTTTCTCTGTAATTTGTTTTCAGGGGAGGGAGAGAAACCTGCGCGCAAGCTATTGCTTGCGCTCACCGTTTTGCTTTCGCAAAATTGTCTGCTTCAGAAGCGTTGTTTCCTTCTTCCCTCATTCCTGCAGTACCATGGATTTATAGCCGCAAGTAATTTGCTGTAAAGCAGCACGCCCCGTCCACCGCACACAGCAAGCTTGTATTCATACAGGTATATCGTTTGTCTGTGATAAAGTAAAACGTGTGCAATATGGAACAGAAAGCGAAAAAAATACAGAAAAACGAATTATAGAGAATAAGAAAGAGAAAAAGTCCCCAGCCGCAGGCTGACAGAAAAATAAGGCGCGTGTTATACTGATGCGGGCATAACGGCATGGCGGAAGAAAACAGCGCGTACCTGACAACACAGATACTCACGTATATAGGAAACAAACGCGCGCTTATCGGTCTCATTGAAAAAGAAGTACAGGCCATCACGGCAAAGATCGGCAAAGCAAAGCTCGTCTGCGCGGACTTGTTTTCCGGCTCCGGCATCGTTTCGCGCATGTTAAAGCGATATGCTGACGTGCTCATTGCAAACGATCTGGAACGGTATTCGTTTGTAGTAAACAGCTGCTATTTAACAAACAAAAGCGACTATCCAAAACAAACGTGCGCCGCGCTGCGTGAGGAGATAGAAACCTCATGCCTGCGGCACAAGCGGCCGGGCATTATCTCATCTTACTACGCGCCGCAGGATGACGCGCATATCAGGCGCGGCGAGCGTGTCTTTTATACGCGCGAGAATGCCATGCTCATCGATACGTACCGCAGCCTGATTGACGAGCTCGTTTCAGATGAGCTGCGCCGGTTCTTTTTGGCGCCGCTCGTGACGGAAGCGTCGATACACGTGAACACAAGCGGCGTGTTTAAGGGCTTTTACAAAGACAAGCATACCGGCATCGGCTGTTTTGGCGCGGCGGGCAGAAACGCTCTGACGCGGATATTCGGCAGAATAACGCTTGCCGAACCGGTGCTGAGCAATTTTGAGTCTGACGTGTGCCTGTATCAGGAAGACACGGTTGCACTTGCACAGAAACTTTCAGGGCTTGATATAGCGTATCTGGATCCGCCCTACAATCAGCACCCGTACGGCTCAAATTACTTTATGCTCAACCTGATTCTCAAAAACAAACTGGATGCGGAAATAAGCCCCGTGAGCGGCATCACGCAGGACTGGAACCGTTCGGCGTTCAATAAGCCGTCGTGCGCGCTTGAGTCGCTTGAGCGCATTATCGCATCGCTTGACGCGAAGTTTATTATTGTCTCGTACAATTCGGAAGGCTTTATCGCGTTTGACCGGATGCGCGCCATGCTTGAAAAATACGGCGCGGTAAAGACGGTTGAAACAGCGTACAACACGTTCCGCGGCGGCAGGAATCTGCACAGCAGGAACATTCACGTGTCGGAATATCTGTTCGTGCTGGAAAAATAACACGTCTTGCCGCAGGGCGGGGAGGCATGTATGCTGCACGCAGGTTTGTTTTTCTTTGCAGAGCTCCCGCGCGTTGATTTTTGCGCGCCACGGCACGGCGCGCGGAATTGGCGGCCTGGCAGACAATTTGCCGCCGGCTGACAAATTTCCCATTTAAAAAATAAAAATTTGCCGACGGCAAGTGTCTCGCTGGCCGACGGCAAAATTGTTACCGGATAAACGGCAAACTAAATATTTGCCATCGGCAAATTTCTAATTTGTTGTACAGCCTCACATTTGCGGCTGTGTGCTTACGGCTTGCCGCACAGCGGCACGCTTCAGTGCCGGAGAGAAAGGTGGGGCTTGGAGAGGGAGAGAAACAACGCCTCTGAAGCAGCTGTGTCTTTCCCTCCCCCAAAAGCATATTACAGAGAATAAAAAAAGAAACAAGCCGCGCGTGCTAACGCAAAAAACATCCGCGGGAGACCTGCAGGAAACAGGTTTGCGTGCGAAACACAGCGGCACGCTTCAGTGCTGGAGAGGAGAGAGGGGTTTGGGGAGGGAGGAGAACAACGCCTCTGAAGAAGAGGGTCTCCTCCCTCCCCAAAA
>DXHG01000080.1 GCA_019113455.1 Candidatus Treponema faecavium
ATGCAGCGTCTGAGCCGGTATTGTCCGGCAAGCCCTGCAGGGATATCCGCCGGTATATCAGGAGCTTCCTGGCTTACAAACGGGAACGGAATATCGTTTTTAAACGCAAAGCGGGCTGCCGCTTCTCCTGCCAAAAGCATCGCTTCGCGCACAACGCTGCTCGATTTTGTCTGCGGGAGCGTTTCGATTGAAACGGCGCCGTCCGCTACGCGGATATGGACTTCGGGAAGCGTAATGGAGACGGCGCCCGCTTTTTTGCGGCGTTGCATGTTGCGTTCGGCGATGTCGAACAGCGGCTGCAGTTCAGGCGTGCCGCACAGCTCGTCAGCCTGCTCATAGGTGAGCCTGCGCACTGAGACGGTTGTTTTAAGCACGCTGCAGCCGCTGATCGCGCCGTTTTCGTCGAGAGAAATGCGGAATGAGAGCGCGCGGGACACGGGCGTGAGCCCGAGGGCATAATCTTCAAGCGCGTTTTCGGCAAGCATACGGGCTGTGCCTTCAGGAAGATAGAGCGTCGCGCCGCGGCGGCGCGCGGCTTTGTCTATGCGAGAATCAGGTTCAACAGCCGCCGCCGGATCTGCAATATGCACCCATAAATATGTTCCGTCAAACGCAATGGCGTCGTCCGGATCCGCGCTCCACGCGTTGTCTATTGCGTATGCCGTTCCTGGTACGGCAGTACGTTCTTCTTCAGGCGGGCTTATGAGGCACTCTGTCGCCGAACGCGCGGAAAGCCCCAGACGGGCGGGGTACGGATTGCGCAGCACGGTCCAAACACCCGTGTCGAGCAGCAGCTTGTGCGCCTGTTCGGGCGTTTCTGCAATGCCTGCGTCTTTCATCGCTTTTGAGTGTTCTGTTTGTCCCAGCGCGACCGCTTCCACTTCCTGCATAAAGCGTTCGTCCTGCGGCAGGCTGAGTTTACGCGCTTTAAGACGGGCGATAAACGCGGCGCGCTCCTGTGTTTCCTGTTTTTTGAGTGTTTCCTTTGCCGCACGCGCGGCGGCTTCTTCCTGCGAACGCGGCATAAAAGAGACGGCGGCAGAGTCCGCGTCAGTTTCCGTCTGTGTCTGCATAAACCGCGGATCTTCGCAAAGCACCGTATACAGCGCCCATACCGCCGCGCCGCTGTCCGCTCCGCACAAGCCGGCTATATCGGAAAGAAGCGCCGGTTCCGGTTGTGCGCCGCCGTCAGCCGTGAGCAGTTCGTATATATCGTCAAGCTGCTGCCGAAAAGACGGTGCAAGGTGCTCCGCCGCTTTTGCCAGTTGTGCAACAGACTGTGTGTTCGCGGCGGTAAGCACAGAGATGTCTTTGGCGCGTACTTTCAGTTCTTTTTTTTCAGGCGGTTTGCCCGCCTTTGCGGCGGGAACCAGATACGCTATCGTGTACTTATCGCCCGCGGCGGTAATCACTGCAGGCATATTTTTGTATACTACGAGTGTGTTTTGAGCAAGCATATGAGACACTATAATAGAAAAGAATCTGCCGCTGCAAGAGCGGCGGTCTGGCTGTTATTTGAACCGATATTCGTAGCCGATGCTGACACAGATATTGCTGCGCGGCTCATATGCCGCCGCATTGAGCGGATCGCTGAGCAGCGCGTATTCGGAGAAATCTCTGCTGCAGCGAAGGTCCAGCGCCATAACGCCTGCAAACAGCGCAACGGCGCAGCGCACGCCGATTGTGATGCCGCCGCTCAGATAGTATACGCGCTGCTGCTGTATATCCTGCACAGACTGTATGGCGCCGTGCAGCGGGACAGAAAGATACGGACCGATAAACGACGTAATCGTTACGCGGGGAAAATGCATGTCCGCGCCGAATAGCAGCGGCACATCTATAACCGCGCCGGTTATGGATGGGGCAAGCGCGGCGTTCATGCTGATAACGCCGTTTTTGAATCCGATGCCGGGTACGGCGTTCATGCCGTTCTGCAGCGTGATCATTACTTCGGGCTGAAACACAAAGCGCGCCGTTGATGAACCAAACGAAAAATGCCCATATGCCGAAAACGCTATGTCACGCTGCGCCGTGTACTGTTTTGTCAGCTGATACGGAACCATTTTCATGACGCCTGCGCTGATATGCACTTGTGCACACAGCGCCGCCGCGCTTATGAGCTGCAGCAGTATGAAGATAATACTTTTTTTCTGTGTTTTTATGGGTAAACCGTTTGGGTTCATATCATTATATAAAACAGATATGCGGCAAAAAAGCAACAGACTTTATAGCTTATATACCCTTTTATATGAAAATAATTGCAATGTCTGCTGTTTTATGCGTATGGCACGTAAATCATTAGAGGGCTGCGAATATGCTGCGGCAGTATGGTTCCGGAGCAGCGGCTCCCGAGACGGAGACGACGGCGGCGGCAATCCGGTTCGCCGTTTGCACCGCTTCGGCAAATCGTTTTCCTTTTTTTAACGCGGCGATAAGCGAGCCGATATGGGCGTCTCCGGCTCCGATTGTGTCCGCTACGGGCGACGGAACGGCGGGAATCGTGTATGTCTTGTTTTGCACGCAGCGCGCCTGCGGTTCGCCGAACAGCGGTTTTGCAGCCTCGTATATGCAGGCGCCGTCTTTGCCGAGCGTAACGATAACGGTATTTCCGGTGCGCCGGTATATCGCCTTGGCGGCGTCGGCCGGCCGCGTGCAGCCGGTAAACTGGGCTGCTTCGTCGTGGTTCAGGTGGATAATGGGATGCAGCGCCAGGATGCGCTTCATCTTTTCTGGTGAGAGCCGGCAGATGAGCGGACCGGGTGCGAAAAAGAGCGTTGCGCTGCGCCGTTCTTCGGTGAATTCGATAATTTCGTTTCCGGTTGCTTCGTCGATTTCTATGCCGCAAAAGTAAATGCTGTCAAGGTTTGCCTGCGGCACCTGTTCCAGCCATTCTTTCTTAAACAGATATTCGGCTCCGTGGTGCGACATGAACGTACGTTCGCCGCCTGCGTCCACGATGCAGTAGCAGCAGCCGTTTGCGCGCTCTGGTGTTTCGACAAACGGCGTGATTCCGCGCAGGGCGAGCTCTGCGCGCACAAAATCGCCGTACACGCCGCCGCCCAGCGGCGAGCACAGCGTGTACGGTATGCCGGCAAAGCGCAGCATTTCTGAGGTGTTGAACGCGCAGCCGCCGATGCGCATTTCCTGCGAAAGAATGTCTGCCTCGCGGCCGGTGTGCGGAAGCCGTTCAACGGTGAGAATAACGTCCGTTACCGTGGAGCCGATTACCAGTGTTTGTTTCATGGCGCGGTTTAAGTATAATTATGCGCGGCGGTTGGTGCAAGCGCCTGGTCTGCGGCGCACAATTTGCAGTTCCCCGCAGGGCGGTCCTGCGATTGCACGCGGGCTTGCCGCTCTGTTTTATTTTGCGTTTATCCGATAAGAATTTTGCTGTCGGCGAGCGATTCATTCGTCGTCGGCAACATTTCCGCCTGTCGGCGGGCGTGCGTTTTTTTGTATGCGCGCGCCGGCGCGGCGGCCGTTATCTGATTTCCGTGCCGAGTCTGCGGTACACGGTGAGGTACATCGCCGCAAAGCAGGAGATGCCGCCGATAAAATTGGATATGGGTTCGGCTGCGTATACGCCGTTTACGCCGAGGCCTGCGATATAGGGGAGCAGATAGGTGAGCGGTACGACGATAATCGCTTTTCTCAGCAGCGAAAAGAAAATGGCCTGCCGCGAGAACCCGAGTGCGGTGAATGTCGTCTGGCCTGAAAATTGCAGGCTCATCATAAAAAAGCCAAAAAAGTATATGCGCAGCGCCGGTACGCCTGCTTCAAGCAGTTCGGGGTGGCTGTTGAATATGTGCAGAAACGGTTCGGGGAACAGAATCGTCAAGAGCCACAGCAGCGTTGTGTAAGCGACAGCCGTGCCGGTGAGAAAGCGGATGCCGCTTTTAACGCGGGCGTATTCTTTTGCGCCGAAATTAAAGCCGAGCACCGGCTGCGCGCCCTGCGACAGGCCCTGCACGGTAGTCCAGGTGATATCGCGGATAGAGCTGAGCACCGTCATCACGGCGACGGAGAGGTCTCCGCCGAATTTTTTAAGCATCGTGTTGCACGCTATCTGGGTGAGCGCGTTTGTCGCCGACATGATAAAGTTTGCAAGTCCGAGGCTTACGATCTGTTTTACGGTCGCGAATTTGAGCGGCAGGTTTGAGCGGCTTAAGCGGTATATCGCCTTATCGCTTGTGAGAAAGCGCATGACAAAAAACGCCGAAAGCCCCTGCGATATAACGGTCGCGATTGCCGCGCCGCGCACGCCCATGTGAAATATAAAGATAAACACCGGATCAAGCACGATGTTCGCTGCCGCCCCGATCATGATTGTCGCCATGCCGATTCTGCCGAATCCCTGTGAATTGATAAATGTGTTCATGCCGAGGCTGACCATGGAAAACCCAGTGCCCAAAAGGTAGATTTGCAGGTACTGCCTGGCGTACGGGTATGTCTGTTCTCCTGCTCCGAATGCATACAGGAGCGGGCGCATTGCGCAGGTGAATATGACGAACAGCACAGCGGCGGTCGCCGTGAGCAGCGTGAATGTGTTGCCCATGATGTGTTCGGCTTTTTTGTACTCACCCTGCCCGCGTGCAATGGAACACAGCGGGGCGCCTCCCATGCCGTATAAATTGGTGAACGCGGTAATTATTGTAATTACGGGGAATGTGAGACCGAGCGCGGTCAGCGGAATAGTGGAGCCGCCGGGCAGATGCCCGATATACACGCGGTCTACTATATTATAGAGCAGCTGTATGACCTGCGCCGCCATCATGGGCAGCGACATGGAGAGAATATTCTTCCAGATGGGTCCTTGAGAAAAATCGTTCTGCTGCTTCTGCACCGTTTGCGGCGCGGGGTTCCTGCTCATGCCGGCTATGGTTGCGTGGGCTGCCGCGAAGCAAAGTGCGCCGTTTGGGCTGCTGCCAGCCGGTCGCACAGTTCGTTATAGACGTTGCCCGCGTGTCCTTTTACCCACTGCCACTGCACGCACAGCGAGCTGTTTAATTCGTCGAGGCGCGTCCATAAGTCTTTGTTTTTTACCGGTGTTTTGCCGGCTGTCTTCCAGCCGTTTTTCTTCCATGTCTGTATCCAGCTGTTGATGCCGTTTTTTACGTACTGGCTGTCGCAGTATACGGTAATGCTGCGCTGTTTCCAGCTTTCGCTTTCGTTCACAGCGGTGAGCGCCTCGATTGCCGCGCAGAGCTCCATGCGGTTGTTTGTCGTTTCCGTTTCTCCTCCTGAAAGCGTGTGCTCCTGTTCTCCATCGAGTATCACGCAGCCCCAGCCGCCCGGCCCGGGATTGCGTGAACAGCTGCCGTCAGTATAGATAATGAGCGGCGGCGTGTGTTCGAATGTCATGGCGATTGTCTCCTTATCGTATGCGGCTTTGAGTACAGGCGCGTGCCGTGCTGGTTCTGCACCGAAGTCATTTTTTTTCGCACTGTACTTGCCGATTTCAAAAAGTTTTTGTATCTTTACTGTGTAGAAGCAATATACCACAATACACTAGTTAGTAAAACTATATTATGGTAAATCTAAGGAGATTTATAGAAGATGGCTAAACAACTGCTTTTTAATGAGGACGCCCGCAAGAAAATGCTTTCCGGTGTGGAGCAGATTTCTCAGGCGGTGAAAGTGACGCTTGGTCCTAAGGGACGCAATGTCCTTTTGGACAAGAAATTCGGCGCTCCTACGGTTACAAAGGACGGCGTGTCTGTTGCGAAAGAGATTGAGCTGGAAGACCCGTTTGAGAACATGGGTGCACAGCTCTTGAAAGAAGTCGCGACAAAAACGAACGATATTGCCGGAGACGGCACGACGACTGCAACGGTGCTTGCGTATTCAATGGTGCGCGAGGGCCTGAAATCGGTTGCCGCCGGCATGACGCCTATCGAGCTGAAGCGCGGTATGGATATGGCGGTAAAGCAGGCGGTTGAGGAAATCAAAAAGAACTCAAAAGAGATTCGCGGTTCCGACGAGGTTTCTCACGTAGCGTCTGTTTCGGCTAACAACGATACCGAAATCGGCGATATTCTTGCGAGCGCTATCGAAAAAGTCGGCAAGGACGGCGTTATCACTGTCGAAGAATCAAAGACGATGGATACGACGACGGACTTTGTGGAAGGTATGCAGTTTGACCGCGGCTATATTTCGCCGTATTTTGTTACCGACCGTGACCGCATGGAAACGGTGTTCTCCGATCCCTATATCCTTATTCACGACAAAAAGATTTCGAGCATGAAGGATCTGCTGCCGCTGCTTGAAAAGATTGCGCAGACAGGCAAGCCGCTTGTCATTATCGCAGAGGATATGGACGGCGAGGCGCTTGCAACGCTGATTGTGAACAATATCCGCGGCACACTCAAAACCTGCGCGGTTAAGGCGCCCGGTTTTGGCGACCGCAGAAAGGCGATGCTTGAGGATATTGCTATCCTGACCGGCGGTCAGGTGATTACGGAAGAGTTGGGCTTAAAACTTGAAAACACTGATATATCGCAGCTTGGTCAGGCAAAGAGCGTCAAGATTGACAAAGACAACACAACAATCGTTGACGGTGCCGGCAATAACCAGGAAATCAAGGACCGCGTAAGCCAGATTAAGGCGCAGATCGAAGAATCGACAAGCGACTATGACAAGGAAAAGCTCAAGGAGCGTCTTGCAAAACTTTCCGGCGGCGTTGCCGTTATCAATATCGGCGCCGTTACCGAAGTTGAAATGAAAGAAAAGAAGCACCGCGTTGAAGACGCGCTGTCCGCAACGCGCGCTGCTCTTGAAGAGGGTATTGTAGCGGGCGGCGGTGTCGCGTTGATTCAGGCGGTTGCCGTTCTTGAAAAGGCAGACCTTTCCGCGCTGACTGATGATGAAAAGATGGGCTTTAAGATTGTCAAGCGCGCGCTTGAAGAGCCTATCCGCCAGATTGCTGAAAATGCAGGGCTTGACGGCGCGGTGATTGCTGACCGTGCAAAGAACGAGAAAAAAGGCGTTGGCTTTGATGCGGCAAAGATGGAATGGAAAGACATGCTTGCTGCCGGTATTATCGACCCCGCAAAGGTTACTCGTTCCGCACTGCAGAACGCGGCGTCTGTCGCCGGTCTGCTTTTAACAACGGAATGTGCAATTACCGATCTGCCCGAAAAGAACCCGCCGCCTGTTCCGGGTGCCGGAGGAATGGGCGACATGGGCGGCATGTACTAAAAAGTCTGCCGTAACTGGTTGAATCTTACAAGCGCTGTTATCTGCATATATGCAGATAACAGCGCTTTTTTTATGTGCGGCTGGCGTTTTTGTGCAAATTGCCGCCGAACGTACGGCTGTACGCGGATTGGGCGATGGTTTAACGCAGATGAACTGCGGGGCCGGCACGGCTGAGGCATGCTGCGTGTAAGTATCGTGCGTTTCTTTGCGGGGCGGAGTACTCTTTTGTCGCTGCCGCGCTGTGTTTTAACTGCCGAAGCGTGAAACCGTGGATAAAAACACGCAAAATGCTAATCCCTGATAAAAAAAAAGTCGACAATAAGGTGTATCCGTGTTTTCCCTGCGGGAACATGCGGGTTCTTTGAGTATTTGGGAGGAATATATTGCGTGCAGGAAAACCCGTGTTCTGGGCAGCAGCGGCAGCATATCTGGCAATGGCTGGCATTGTCTGCGCGGCTTCTGCCTCTGTGCAGATAATTCAGAACGAGCAGGGAACTGCGGTTATACGTGATGCGACATACGTGTTTGAAGACGCGGTTATGAATTTCTGTTTTGAACAGGGAATGATTATATCCAATACGCCTGCTGTTTTGGCGCAGGATAATGTGTCTGCAATAAACGCGCAGGCAATGAGCAGCGCGCAGAGCGGCAGGCTTGAATACTATATTTCTGTTGTTCTGAATTATGACACGTCGGATTCAACCAATCCGGATGCAGTGAGACTGAGCAATATTGATTCCGTGTCGTGGCAGGTATACCGGCTGGCTGACGCTTCGCTGTGCGGAGACGGAACGCTCGCCGCGTCCGCAATAGCTGCCGACGATACGGAAGATGGGTTTACCGATTTTGCCCGTCAGGTGGCGTATTATATCTGCGCTGACTTGAATGGGCGGTAAGGGGGATTAGCTGTAATGAAACATGTGGTAAGTTATGCTGCGGCAGCGCTTTTGTGCCTGCTGCCTGTTTTTTCTGCGGTTAGTCCGTCTATTGACGGGCGCGCTATTGTTGCAGAATCAGGGGAACTGCCGTCCGGCATGTTTGCCAAGGCGGCTGGCTATCTGCCCGGCGATACGGTAACGGTAACAAATCCTGCGACCGGCGTAACAGTCGATGTTATGGTGCTCGGCGCGCTTGATCCTTCCGAAGGCATTGCGATAAAACTTTCGCAGACTGCCGCCGACAAGCTGTTTATCGCCAAGGATTCAAACGCGCAGGTAAAAATAACGCGGAGAGTCGGCAACATCGATGAAAACGTAACCGGTTCCGCGGTGGTGTCCGTGGCGCCGGAAGAAACGGCTTCTGCGCTGCCAGAGGAAATACGGAACACGGTAGAATTTGAAACGGTGCCGGAAATTGTTTCGATTGTTGACAACAGCACAGCAGAACCGGCCCCTGCCGCCGCTGCGGATGAAGTACCGTCCGTTGCCGAGGAGCCTGCCGCAGCGGAGGACACGGCACCCGCAGAAGAAACTGCGGCTGAAGACACGGAAAAAGCGATTGTGCTGGTTACGGATGAAGACGAACCGGCTGAAGAATCCGCAGCTGCGGAGAACGAACCGGTCGCCGAGCCTGAATCGGAAGAAGGCCTGTTTGTATTCCGTGTCGAAGCCCCTGAAGAGGCGGCCGCAGATACTGCCGCGGCTGAGGAACCTGCGGAGCCTGCACCTGCGGCGGTTGAAGATGAAGAAACAGCCGCAGCTCTTCCTGCTGAACCGGAAGAAACGCCCCCTGCCCGGGAAGAAATCGTATTGGTTCCGGCGGATGAATATCCCGCTGCCGGTACGCCCGCTGAAGAACCACCGGCAGAAGCTCCCGCACCCCGCGGCGCCGCATCTGACTCGGAGATTGTGCTTGTGC
>DXHG01000081.1 GCA_019113455.1 Candidatus Treponema faecavium
TCTATGGAATCAAGGATGACCGGTAAATCGAGTATGAGAACAAATTTCCCGTCTTTTTTGCCAATGGCTTTGACAAAATCGTCGCGGTGCGGGAGCGTGCCGTATGCGACGGAATCGCTTGGCACTTCTTCAAGTTTCGTAACGACATCGACGCTGTCGGCGATAATGCCGAGCGTGAGATTGGTGTCATTGGGGCGGGGAATTTCTGTAACGATGATCGGCAGTTTTTCAATGTCCTGGCTTCCCGTTATATCGAACAGGATACGCAGGTCAACGATGGTAACAACCGAACCGCGTATGTTCATGACGCCTTTCAGATAGGGGAGTGCCTTGGGAACTTTGGTGAGTTTTTCAAAATCGAGCACTTCTTTTACACAGTCTACTGTTATTGCGTACATGACGGAACCGAGGCTGAAAGTAAAGTATTCGTCTGCGAAAAATGATTTTTCCATGTTGCCAGTCCTTATATATGAGGTTGGTAATCAGTATATCGGATTTTACCGAAAAATAAAACGGTAATTTATGTATATGCCGTACATTATGGATAAAAGGAGAGTCGGCTGTGTCTGATGATAAAAACGCGGTTACGGTAAAATGGAGCGGGGATATCCTGGTGGACAGCGCCGCCGGAAATTGCAAGCTGCTGCTCGATGCGTTTGAAAGCGCGTCTGCGGTGTATCTTGACCTTTCGGAGGTGCAGGATATAGACGTCGCCGGTCTCCAGATTATCGTTGCGGCGGGAAAAGAGGCGAAAAAAACGAATAAGCGTTTTTATATACATAATACGGTGCCTGAAAATATCGTGAAGAGTTTTGAGATAAGCGGGGTGCGCCTGCAGCTGTTTTATGAAGGAGAAGGTGCAAAATGACGCTTGATAAGATGAGTAACGTCTTCTTTGAAGAAGCTGGCGATCTGCTTGAGTCTCTTGAGGGGAACCTGCTGTCTCTTGAAGAAGATCCGGGGAATATGGATATTATTTCCGCGGTGTTCCGCGCGATGCACACGATTAAAGGCTCCGCAGGAATGTTCGGATTTAACGCGATATCAAAGTTTACGCATGAAGTAGAGACAACCTACGATTTAGTGCGCAACGGTTCGCTGCCTATCACGCATGAGCTGATCGATTTGACGCTGCGCGCGCGCGACCATATCAACGATATGCTGCAGCATCCTGATTCGCAGGAACTCGACGAAGTGTCAAAGGTGCTTGTTGAGGAGTTTAAAAAGATTGCAGCGAGTGCTCAGCCGTCAGAACCTGCAGCGCAGCCTCCGGCAACGGAAGTCAGCGGAGGGGACGCTGTTACCGTGCAGTCTCAGGAGCCGGCTGACGCGGTTGAGCAGACGTGGCGTATTTTTTTCAAGCCGCCTGAAAATGTGTTCTGCAACGGAACGCGGCCGCTGCTTTTGGTGCAGGAACTTGTCGCGCTGGGAACAGCGACGGTCGTTCCGCTGCTCGATAATATTCCCACGCTGTCGGAGCTTGAGCCTGAAAAATGCTATTTGCAGTGGGATATTATCCTTACGACAACGCATACCAAAGAAGAAATTGAAGATGTTTTTATTTTTCTTGACGGGCCTGATGTTGTAAAGATTGAACAGATCAATATCGATGAGAGCGACAATAAAAAAATAGGCGAAATCCTTATCGAGCGCAAGGTGCTGACTGAAGAAGATTTGAACGCGCTCGTCAACAAGCAGAAGCGTTTAGGCCAGATGCTTGTTGACAGCCATCTTGCGTCAGAGCATCAGGTATCGTCCGCGCTTGCCGAGCAGTCTCACCTCAAGATGGTTTCTGCGCAGCACGCCGCCGAGGAACAGAAAAGCGCTTCTCCTGCGGCGCAGAGCATTCGCGTCAATTCAGAAAAGCTTGATCAGCTGATAGACCTTGTCGGAGAACTCGTAACGTTTAACGCGCGGCTGGGACAGTGCGCACAGGAATTAAAAATAGCGGCGCTCACGACGCTGAGCGAGCAGAGCGAGCGGCTTATCCTTTCGCTGCGCGATACGTCGATGGATATGCGTATGCTGCCGATCGGCACGATATTTTCGCGTTTCAGGCGGTTGGTGCATGACCTCTCGTCGAACATGAATAAAAAGATCGAGCTTGTTACCGAGGGCGCCGAAACAGAGCTTGACAAGACGGTTATAGAAAAGCTCAACGATCCGCTGGTGCACCTGATCAGGAACTCCGCGGATCACGGTGTGGAAACGCCTGCGGTGCGCGAGGCGGCGGGTAAAAATCCGGTAGGTACGGTAACGCTTTCGGCAAAGCATGCGGGTGCATTTGTGATGATTTCTGTCTCTGACGACGGCGCGGGGCTTAATAAAGAAAAGATTTTGGCAAAGGCAATAGAGCGCGGACTGGTGCAGCCGGGAACGGAACTGCCGGACAGCGATATATATGATCTTATCTTTCAGCCGGGTTTTTCTACGGCAGACAAGGTAACTTCCGTGTCCGGACGCGGCGTTGGCATGGACGTGGTAAAAAAAGATATTGCGTCCCTGGGCGGCACGGTGTCTATCGAAACAAAACACGGTGCCGGCACAACATTTGTTTTGAAGATTCCGCTGACTCTTGCTATTATAGAAGGCATGCTGGTACAGATCGGACCTGACGCATATGTGATTCCGCTGACAAATATACAGGAGTGTCTGGCGTTTCATCCGGAGACGGATGCGGAGGGAAAGACCTGCGCGCACATTACATCGCGCGGACAGCTTTTGCCTTATATCAATATGCGGTCGTGGTTTGAGATAGAGGGAGCACCTCCTGCATCGCAGCAGGTGGTTGTGGTAAACGACCAGGACTCGAGTCTCGGCATTGTCGTTGACCGCGTTATCGGCAATTATCAGACGGTGATAAAGCCGCTTGGCAGATTGTATAAAAATATTAAAGGTTTATCAGGCGCTACCGTTTTAGGAAACGGCTCCGTCGCGCTGATACTTGATATATTCAAGCTCTCCGAAGTTGTACGCAAGGCAGAATAACATGGCGATTGCAATAGAACAAACGCTCTCCGAGAGAGACTTTAAGCAGATAGCTGCGTATATCGAATCAAATGTCGGCATTAAGATGCCTGAAACCAAGCGGCTGATGATGCAGTCGCGGCTGGCGGGCAGGCTGCGCGCATTGGGCATACCGACATACCGTGAATACATAAATTATGTGTTTTCAAAAAACGGGACAAACCAGGACGAACTGGTGCTGATGATCGATGCGCTCACGACAAATCTTACGGAGTTTTTCCGCGAGTCAGGCCACTTTGATTTTATGACCGGCACGGCGCTTCCGGCGCTTGCGGCTTCAGGCCATCATCAGATAAAACTGTGGTCGGCAGGCTGTTCTTCCGGAGAGGAGCCGTATACGCTTTCCATTGTGATGCAGGAGTTTATGCGCAATAATCCCGGAAAGATAAACGCCTATTCCGTGCTTGCAACCGATATATCGACAAAGGTGCTGAATAAAGCAGCTGAAGCCGTATACGCGCTTGATTCGATAAAGAAGCTGCCGCTTGATATGAAGCGCCGGTATTTTCTCCGCAGCAAAAATGCCGCTGAACCGAAGGTTCGTGTTAAAGCAGATGTGCGAAACCGCGTTTCGTTTGCCCGCCTTAATTTTATGGACGATGACTTTGGATTCCGCGACACGATGCAGATTATCTTTTGCAGAAATGTGCTGATTTACTTTGACAAGCCGACGCAGGAAGCCGTTATCCGCAAGTTCATGCAGTTCCTGGAAACAGGCGGATACTTGTTTCTGGGACATTCAGAAACTATTTTCGGCATGAACCTGCCGTTAAAGAATGTGTCTCCAACCGTATTCCAAAAAGTGTAGCACGACAACTATGGCGAAGGAGCGCTTATGAGCATTAAAGTATTGATAATCGATGATTCCGCTGTCGTTCGTCAGACAATGACGGAAATTCTTTCTTCGGATCCTGAGATAGAAGTTATCGGCACCGCGTCTGATCCGCTGTTTGCAGTGCGGAAAATAAAGGAAAACCGGCCCGATGTTATTACGCTTGATGTGGAAATGCCGCGCATGGACGGGCTTACGTTTCTGCGGCGTATCAACGAAATGTCAAATCCGATTCCGGTCGTTATCTGTTCTTCAAAGGTAGAGGCGGGCAGCGATAACGCATGCAAAGCGATGGATTACGGGGCTGCGGAGATGATCCTGAAGCCGCAGCTTGGCACAAAGCAGTTTCTGCTTGAATCCCGCGTGCGCGTGTGCGACGCCGTCAAGGCTGCGTACGCGGCGACCGGTAAAATACGGCGGCTTATCGCCCGCCCGCGAAACGAAGGCGCCGGATATGAGGCCAAGCTCGGTATTCAGCCTAAACTGTCTGCTGACGTTATTCTGTCGGCGGGCGCTCCGACTACGCTTGAAACAACGGAAAAGATTGTCGTTGTCGGTGCCAGTACCGGCGGCACCGAGGCGCTTAAAGTGTTTCTTGAAATGTTCCCTGTGGATGCTCCGGGTATGGTTATTGTACAGCACATGCCTGAGCATTTTACGACGTCGTTTGCCAAACGGCTTGACGGGCTGTGCCGCATAGCGGTAAAAGAAGCTGAAGACGGCGATACGGTTGTCCGCGGCCGTGCGCTCATTGCGCCGGGCAATAAGCATACGCTGCTGAAACGCAGCGGCGCGCGCTATTATGTTGAAGTAAAAGACGGTCCTCTTGTTTCGCGCCACCGGCCTTCGGTTGACGTGCTGTTCCGTTCCGCATCAAGATATGCAGGAAAGAATGCAGTCGGCGTTATCATGACCGGCATGGGCGACGACGGTGCAAAGGGAATGAAAGAGATGCATGATGCGGGCGCGCATACGATTGCGCAGGACGAAAAATCCTGTATTGTGTACGGAATGCCTGCCGAAGCGGTAAAACTCGGCGGCGTTGATGAAATACGGCCGCTTTCTGATATTGCCGCAGCCGTGCTGCGGGCATGCGGGCAGCAGCGGTAAAATAAAAAAATAGAAATCAATACGGATGCTTTTCAGTACATGAAAAGCGTCTTTTCTGGCTGTAGTGGAGGTTATCATGGCTACGAAAAAGATTCTTGCGGTTGACGATTCGGTGTCTATCCGTAAGAGTATAGGATTCATTCTTGGGCAGCAGGGGTTTGATGTTGTCGAAGCCGTTGACGGAGCGGATGGGCTTGCAAAAGCACAAAAAGAAAAGTTTGGATTAGTTATTACCGATATCAACATGCCGAACATGGACGGTATTCAGCTGATTCGTGAACTGCGCAAGCTGCCGGATTATAAATTTACCGCTATTATTGCCCTGACAACCGAAAACCAGCAGTCAAAGATGATGGAAGGAAAAGAGGCGGGGGCTACCGGCTGGATCGTAAAACCGTTTGATGCGGATAAACTTATCGCGGTAGTCAAGAAAATTATTGGGTAATGCCGCAATAAGCGGGTATTGCAGATTTTTGGATATTCCGTGTTGTTGGCAATGCCATATGATGCCGATATTATAGAAGCATATCGTTTTATGGCAAGCTTGACGGGCCGCGTCAGGCAACCGTGTCCCGTTATGAACACATACGGAAGAATGAACGTGTTTGTAAAAAACAATTCTAAGTGCTTGCTTTAGATACGTTTTATACAGGACAGACAGAATCAAACCTGCAAGGCGCTCCCGTGTTTTGCAGAAAGGAGATGGTACAATGAGAAGCCTGAAGTCTTATCTGATTACAGTGACCGGGTCTTTGGTTCTTGCGGTGTGTGTGCTTTCGACATTGATTGCATACGCATTTGCAAGTCGTGCGGCGATGAATATCATTTTTGAAAATCTGAACTCCCTTGCGGCATCCGTGTCGGGACAGATTGAGCGCGGCGTGGCGTCGGAACTGCAGATTTTATCCGCGCTTACGCTCAGCGATACCTTTAAATCGGATACGGTATCGACGCAGGAAAAAGCGGCGTCATTGCAGGATTTTAAAGATTCCGATACGACAAACCTGCTTGTTGCCGTTGCGGACAGCAGAGGAAACGCATATACGTCTGACGGAAGCTACATAAACGCTTCCGAAGAGACGTATTTCAGACAGGCGATAAGCGGCAATAATGTGATAAGCGATCCTACTCCAAGTATTCTGCAGTCCGGTACCCTCGTGCTTGTGTATGCTGTGCCGATACGGAACGAGCAAAACCGCATTACCGGCGTGCTCTATCTTGAAAGAGACGCCGCCGCCCTTTCTTCAATTGTAAGCCAAATCCATATTGGCCAGACAGGCGGTCCGTATGTCATCAGCAACACAACCGGCAACACCATCGGCGATACCTCGTATGAAAACGTAACGAATCTTGAAAATATAGAACGCCAGGCGGTTACGGATTCGTCGCTGAGCGATTTGGCTGCTCTTCATGCGCAGATGCGGACCGGTCAGTCAGGAACCGGCTCCTACACGTACAGGGGAACAAACTACCTTATGTCGTATACGCAGATAGAAGGCCAGGACTGGACTGTCGTATGCCGCGCGCCTGAAAACGAGTTTACCAGCGAAATCAGGACGATGCTTGTTGTGATGCTGACCGTTGCGCTTATATTCTCTGCTATCGGTATCGTAATCGCGATTATTATCGCGGTGCGGCTGACAAATCCGATTATTGTGATGAGCGATGCGCTCGACTGCATCTCTAACGGAGACTTGGTGATAAAGCATATATCGATGGAGCAGCGCGAGGCGGTAAGCCGGCGCAAAGATGAAATCGGCAAGATGAGCAAGTCCCTTGTCAATATGCTTATGCAGCTGACGCAGATGACAACCAATATCCTCACCGCTGCACG
>DXHG01000082.1 GCA_019113455.1 Candidatus Treponema faecavium
CAATCTGAGAAAGCGATACTTCCCGCACCCAGCAACCCGCGTACAGCTGAAAGGCATTACGGATAATACGTTCTTTTGTCGTATCCTTCATTTTACTCCTGCGCTCCAGTTACCGAATGTTCGGTAACTCATACTACAAGAAGCACCGCGCTGCTGTCAATGATGATAACAAAATATTCATATTTTTTATTTTTTGTTAGTACGCGGGTTTGTTTCTGCGTTTGCACGCACAGCCTGTTTTCTTTGCAGGTCTCTGCGGGGTGTTTTTCTGCGTTTGCGCGCGGAGCTGCTGCGCGGGCTGACACGTGTATATCAGCGCGCCATTTGCTGTCGCACATGCGAAGTCTGGAGCAGCGCTTCAAATATGCATAGTGTTGTTAGGGGGGCGCGCGTTACGAAAGCGCCTTAAAATCCCACTGCGCGGGGACAGGGGCGGCAGCGCCATGCAGCATATGCCACACGTCGCTTATGCCCGGTTCGCATTCGCGCAGGTCGTCAAGAACAAAATCATCAGTAAGCACTGCTGCCGCCTGCGCTTTCTGACCGGTTCTGCACAGCGCATACAGATAATCAAACCGGATACGGCTTTCTGACTGCACATCAGCGGGCAGCAGCTTATACAGCGCTGTAATATCGCGCTCGCAGTGCAGTATCAGAAGTATTTTAAACATATCTTTGACATACCCTATGTCACCGGCGCGCAGCGCAATACCGGCTTTCGCATATGCAGAGACTGAGCCGGACGCTTCACACGGCGCGCAAAGCGTGCACAGCGCGGCGCTTCCGTGACAGGTCCACGCGTTTTCGGACAGATTCCGCGCAGCGTCCATTTCGCGCACGGCAAGATCAGGCCGCTCGTAATAGGCATGAAGCAGCGCAAGCGTGTAATGCGCATACCAGTTACCCGCATTTTCTTTTTGATTCACCGCGCTTTGCAGGCGTTCATACAGCACCGGCTCGCAGACAAATTCCTTAGGCGGCGTATCTGCGCCGCACTGCGGAACAATGCCGCTGTGCAGAAACGCAGCCCATTCCTTCTGCCCGTCATTCGCAAACACATAGTCCAAATGCGCAGAAAGCGGACGGTCGCCTGACACGGTTCTGATAACGGCTTCCA
Organism: Candidatus Treponema faecavium; assembly: GCA_019113455.1. Classification (GTDB taxonomy): domain Bacteria; phylum Spirochaetota; class Spirochaetia; order Treponematales; family Treponemataceae; genus Treponema_G; species Treponema_G faecavium. The sequence continues at coordinate 1,118 of DXHG01000082.1, forward strand.
GCGCGCCGCTGCCGCCGCCTGTCTGCACCACGCTTCCCCTTGTCAGCGCCAGCGGTTTGCGCTGCGCAAGCAGGCGCTCAAGGTCAGCCCGCGCACAGCGCGCGTCAACAACATCCCGCACAGCCGCCGCAAATCCGTCGTATGAACCGGATACGGCAGCCCTGTCAACAGATACCGCGCCGTAGCGCTCAAGCCACTCCCATGCCGTATGCGCCGCCATGGGAATACAGCCGTACTGCGTCTTTCCAAGCCCCGCCTGAATCTCAAGATACGGGCCCGCATTTTCGGTCAGAAACCGCTGCCAATTCGCGGCGCCTTCCGTGTGCCCCCACGAGAACAGCTTGCGGCTTTGCAGCCGATCAGTGGAGACATGCAGCAGACCGTATCCGCCTGAGTCCACATGCGCAATCCATTTCGCCTCCGCACGCGGAATATCAAAGAAATAATCAACCTGAAACGGTATATCGTTATAAAAAGAAATATCCGTGCCGTCCGCAACCGGAATCTTCGTCCGGTATACGCGGCGCATATCCGAGCTGAACGCGCTGTGCGCCGGAACGGCAATGCGGCCGCCGCTGTATTCGGGAACGGCAATATTGCTCCACCAGTACATGGGAACAGTCCGCTTTGACGTATTGGCAATGCGCATACGGCAGTTCAAAAACACATCATCCTGCCCGAGCCAAAAATCCATTTGGTATTCCACGCCCCGGATGCGCTCATACTCATACATGCGCAGCACCGGATTTCCATCACTGTCCGTCACCTGCGCCGTATACAGCGGTTCACAGGTAAACGGCGTATGGCCGATGATGCCGATGTTCCATTCAACGCCGCCAGAAAACCACGCGCTGCGCACGGCAAGATTGCGGAACCTGATAATATCATTCGTATACAGCAGATTGCGTCCGCTTGTTTTATCATGCAGCTCCCACAGCCTGCCGCCAAACTCAGGCAGAAACACCGCACGCAGAAAATCATTTTCCAGCACCGCGGTTCTGCACTCACGGGGCGCGGGTACGGCGGCATACGACAGATACTGCCGGTACGGATACGCGTTCAGCCGTTTGCCGTACCCCTCAAAGATTTCGTCATCCTCAGCCAGACAAAACTCAAGATCATTCTGCACAATCAGGCCGGCGCACAAATCAGGCACCGATGCACAGCTTCCCAGCGCATCACACATAATCTGTTTCGTCTCAAAACGCAGTTCCGGCTTCATTCCTGTTCTCCTGCGGCCGCTGCGGCGCGGCCATACGCATCGATATTATCCTTTTATCGCGCCGCCCGTTACGCCGGCAATAATCTTTTCGGATAAAAAGATGTATAAAATAAATGTGGGCGCAAACACAATCACAACGCTTGCAAACATGCCGCCCCAGTCGCCCGTGTAGCGCATCGACTGTATCATATTATACAAGCCTACCGCAACAGGACGCACCGCCGTTTTATTTGCGAAAATCAGAGACATAAAGTATTCATTCCAAATGGTAATGAAATTAAAAATGGAAACCGTAACGATTCCCGGCTGCGCAAGCGGCAGCATTATCTGCCAGAACGTCCGCATCGGAGAACAGCCGTCTATGGCGGCGGCTTCCTCATATGTAAAGCTTAAGTTCTTAAAGAACGCGAGCAGGAAAAATATCGCAAACGGCACATTTATCGCCACATACAGGAAAATCAAGAGCCACCGGTTGTTTGTCAGGCGCAGCTGCGAAACAAGCCCGAACAGCGGCATGATAATCATAATCACCGGAATGCCAAGCGCAGAAGCAAACATGTTCTGGATAAAGAGGCTGCCCTTAAACGCAAACCGTGAAAGCACGTATGCCGCCGGCGCGGCGATAACAATAATGGCAGCGCACGACACGACCGTGTACAGCAGTGAGTTCATAAAGAACACTGACACTTTCTGCGTTTTCCATGCCTTAACATAGTTTTCAAAATGCAGTCCGCTTTCAAACTTGAACATATGATCCGAAAAGATTTCCTGCGACGTTGAAAAAGACGCGAACACCACCCACGAAAGCAGCAAAAACGTAAACAGCACCCATAATCCGACAATGCAGTATCCCGGAATCAATGAAAACCTGCCGCTGCGGATACCGGTATGATTATTCAGTTTTTTAGACACCGTTTTCTCCTTTACATTTCAATGTCGTCGTTTTTTACGATGCGGTTTGTCAGCGTAAACACGATGATAACGATAATCATCATAATAACGCCGATTGCAGCGCCCGCGCCTGAATCGCGCGCCGTTGCCGCAGACGATGAGGAACCGAACACCAGCTCGTACATGTAATTCATGGGCGCGACCGTATCGTTTGACAAATTAACCGGACTGAACAGCTGGCCCCACACAAAAAAGCCGACCGTGTACACCGTCCACATAACGACATTGGTGCGTATTACCCCGCGCAGAAACGGCAGCGTAATGTGGCGGAAACGCACAAAAACGTTTGCCCCTTCAATGAGCGCCGCCTCATAATAATCGGAAGGAATCTGCTCTATGCCGCTCATAAATATGAGCATATGGTATCCCACCATGCCGAAACAGTACGCGGCAAGCATGCTCCAGAACAAATTGCCGGGACTCGTCCACTGCGTGCTGCCGAGCGCGTCAAGACCGATCAGGCGGAAAAAACTGTTAAGCAGACCGTAGTCAACATTATACACGTAATTTATCCACATCGTACCCATCGCAACCGCGCTCACGACATTGGGCAGATAGATAACGCTGCGGAAAAACTGCTTAAACCGCACGCCGCTTGTCAAAATGACGGCAAACAGCAGGCTCAGAAACATTACCGCCAGACCGCCGACAAGCCAAATCCTGCCGATGTTCCGCAGCGAGTTCAAAAACATTGTCGTATGAAACAGTTTTATATAATTATCCAGACCCGCAAACGTCCATTTTGACACAGGGTCGGACACACTTTCCACCGCAAACAGACTCATGATGAGCGTCCGTATCGTCGGATACAGAAAAACTAATACATAGCATATCACCGCAGGAGCCAAAAACGTTACAATCATCGTATTGTTTTTTCTAAGCATATATTCTCTTTCTCCTTCCGCGTTATAAAAAAGGTGTCTGTAAAAGACGCTTTTACAGACACCCCAACTGCTTGCCTATCGCGACGAACCGGTTTACTGCTTCATCGCTTCAGCAAAACCGGCGGCGTCAAGCTCGCCGATAATCAGCTTGGCAAAGTTTTCTTTTATCTTTGCATTGATTTCGGGATTATCCTCCATGCCGACTGCCCACGGAAGGCGAACCGTCGTGCTTTCTACGATAGCTTTCGCGTCCTGCAGAGCCGCAGGCCACTCAGACGCATTTGCCGCAGGAATGCCGAGGCTCTCGGCGGCAAGTTTGGCGTCCCATTCCCCTGTCGTAAGCCACACAATCAGCTGGAACGCTTCCTGCGGATACTTTGTATTCTTATTAATGCCAAAGCTCTGTCCGCCAAAGTTATTTGCTTCAACGCCGTCCCCATTGGGCCCCATCGCGGGCCACGCAAACGAACCCCAGTTCATGTCAGGCGCATTGCCTTTAATCTCGTTCGGGAGCCACGTACCGTTCAGATACATCGCAGCCTTACCCGTTGCAATCTCTTCGATTTGTCCGGACGGATAGATATTGGAAGCGGCCTTGGGGCTGATATAGCCGTTTTTCGCCATGTTTTCCCAGATTTGGCCAAATTCCAGCACCTGCGGCCCGCTGAAATCATTGTTCGCAACCATTGCCGCAGCCGCGTCCTTGCCGACAAGGCGATCCATGCAGTAGCCGAACAGCGCCGCCATATAGGCGTCGTCAACCGTGATGCCGTATACACCGATAGCCTTCAGCTTGGCGCATGCATCAAGCATTTCGTCCCAGTTCGTAGGAACCTGCGTAATACCGGCCTGTGCAAAGAGGTCTTTGTTGTACATCGTAACAAACGCGGACGGCTGATACGGAATGTTTTTAATCGTACCGCCGCCAAGCTCGCGCGCAAGGTTCAAAAGCGTCTGATTCACCACTGCGCTGTACGGCTGGCCGTCCGTCGTTGAATACGACTGCTCTACGTACTCGTCAAGCGGAAGCAGGTAATCGCCCCATGAGTTCAGCACGCGCTCAATATCTTCATCAAAAACATCGATAGGCTCTCCCGCGTCAAGCGCCGGCTGAAGCGTCTTGCGTATTTCACGGCCGTTAAAGTTCACCTCAACCTCAATGCCGGTAGCTTCGGTAAACGCCTCCACTGCCTCGGCGATAACCATGCCCTGCGGTTCCGCCTCGTTCCACATTGTCCAGTACACCAGCTTTGCCTCGGATTCATCACCCGCGCCGCCGCAGCCGGCGAGTCCCGCACCAAGAGCCGCGCACGTGCCCACCGCAAGCGCCCATCTTTTTAAGATCTTTTTCATTTCTTCCTCCTGTGCCGCGTCTTTGAGCACGCCGCGGACTGCCGCCCGGCGCGCCCAAAGACGCCTGCAATATTTTTACAGTCCTGCAACGAACTGCTGTATGTCATTCCACTGCGCGTCCATCGCTTTGATAAGCGCAATCTGTGTGCGGGCGCGCACGATATTGTGTTCGGGGTAGTCAATTTTATAGTACACGTCGCCGTTCAGATAATCCGTAATCATGCGCACCGCCATAATCTGCGTAATCGTGCGCCCCGATTCGGCAATGAGGCTTTTTTCATACGGAGAGAGAAACCCCGCCGCTTCTTCCATGTAGCCGCGGATAAGCGCCTTAAACACCGGAAAATTAAACCGCACTTTTGACACATCCTGCTCGTCTTCCGCGGCGGTATTTGTCGCCGTGCGGATAAGATCGCCCGTATCAAAAAGCACCGTGCCCGGCATCACCGTATCCAGGTCGATAACGCACAGTGCCTCACCGCTTTTTTCGTCAAACAGAATATTATTGACTTTCGTATCGTTGTGCGTAATGCCTTCGCGCAGTTTGCCGCTTGCAAGGCCGTCGGTGAGCACCATGCCGCGTTCGCGGTTCGCCGCAAGAAAATCAAGCTCCGCCGCGATGCCCGCCGCGCGGTTTTTTACATCTTTAGCGAGCGCCGCATCGAGCTGTTCGTAGCGCATACGCATGTCGTGGAACCGCGGAATCGTGTCATGCAGCCGCTTACCGTCATACGAAGAAAGGCTGTTCTGAAAATTGCCGATCGCCTTGCCCAGCCGGTACGCGAGCGCTTCGCTTTCGAGCACTTCGTACGTCTGCACGTTTTCTACATATAAATAGGTACGCCAGTAATCGCCGTTTTCATCTCTATAAAACATGCGGCCATCGCGGCAGGGCACAACGGTGAGCGTCCGCCGCGACACATCGCCGAGCCCCTGTGACGCGTACCGGCGGCGCAGAAACGACGTAACAGAAGCGATATTTTCCATCACCTGATCGGGCTTTGTAAACACCGCCTTGTTGATCCGCTGGTGCGTATAGCGCACCTCGCGCCCCGCCTGATTAAACGACGAGCGGTACGTATTGTTGATATGTCCATTGCCGACCGGCTTGCAGGACACAAAATCACCGTAAATCGCAAATTTATCGATAACCGAATATATCTGTTCTTGTGCTGTCATGATAAAAGTATACCACACCTTTTACGAAATGCAAGCCTGACGCGCGGTATTTTGCGGTAATGTATGATGTATATTGTCTGCAAAACAGACCGGCTCCGCGCGCGCATGTACTGATCAAAACACGGCGCAGATCTGCACCGTGCGGCGGCGGACGCATATATGCCGTTTATCCGGCAGGAAATTTGCCGTCGGCAAATAAAAAATTTGCCGTTTATCCGGTACGAAATTTGCCGTCGGCCAGCGAGACACTTGCCGATGGCAAACGTTTCATTTGCCGACGGCAAACTGAAAATTTGCAGTCGGCAAGTACGCCGCTGGCCATCGGCAAAATTCATGTCTGATACATGGCAAATGTAAAAAAGACAATCGGCAATTTTTTATTTTTTAAACGGCAAATTTTTTGCCGGCGGCAAGCCTGTGTGCAAAATCAATGCCAGAGGACAGAACAATATAGACACTGCCGCTGCATCCGTCATATACTGCTACAGGTATACATAACTACAATAGAGGAGGCCGTATGCTTGCCGTAGGAAGCCAAGCTCCCGATTTCGCGCTTGCCGATCAAAGCGGCGCCATTGTACGCCGTTCAGATTTCGCAGGAAAAAAGCTCGTCATATACTTTTATCCCCGGGACAACACGCCCGGCTGTACGCGTGAGGCGTGCGCGTTCAGAGACGCGCACGAGGCATTCACGCAGAAAAACGCTGCCGTTATCGGCATCAGCTGCGACAGTGCCGCCTCGCATGAAAAATTCGCGCAGAAGCACGCGCTGCCGTTCACACTGCTTTCAGATCCTGATCACGCCGTTACCGAGGCGTTCGGCGCATGGCAGGAAAAGAAACTGTACGGAAAAACATACATGGGCACAGTGCGCTGCGCATTTGTGCTTGACGAACAGGGAACCGTTATACTCTCGCTGCCGAAAGTAAAGCCTGATACAAGCGCAGCCGATATTCTTGCCCGCCTATGAGCACGCTGCAAGCTGAAAACGCCGCGGAACAGATTTGCATACGCGCGTATGACGCGGCGGACGCAACGCAGGCTGCGGCAGTCTGGAATGAAATCGTGCGTGAAGGCAATGCGTTTCCGCAGGAAACGGAGCTGAGAGATGCAGAAGCGCACGCTTTTTTTGCCGAACAGTCATTTACCGGCATTGCCTGCCCGCCCGGGGAACGGGAGACAGTGCTCGGCTTATACATCCTGCATCCGAACAATATCGGCCGCTGCGGTCATCTGGCGAACGCCTCATATGCCGTTGCCGCCTGCCTGCGCGGGCGCCGCATCGGAGAGCGGCTTGTGCTGCACAGCATCGATAAGGCGCAGGAGCTCGGATTCAGCGTATTGCAGTTCAACGCGGTTGTCGCAGAAAATACAGCGGCGCTCGCGCTGTACAAAAAACTGGGATTTATTCAGTTAGGCAGAATCCCGGGCGGGTTTCGGCTGCCTGACGGCTCGTATACGGATATTATTCCGCACTACATATGCACAGACAGCGCACGAGACTGATTGAAGGGGATTATGTTTTGGCTGACACAGACTGTCAGTCGTTGGGCCGCTGGTAAAAACGGCCTGTAACGTGGTCGGTTTTCAGTACGTTGACAAACGCGCCGGGGTCAGCTTTTTTTACCAGCGGCACAAGCGTGTGTACTTCATCCGCAGAAACGACAGAGTACAGCATGTGCCGCTCGGTGTTTTTATAGCAGCCGATACCGGTAAAGAGCGTTGCGTCGTGATGTGTCGTATTTTTTATAATCGTGTACACTTCCTGCGGTTCCGCCGTGATGATAAGCATCGTGAGGCGCTGGTATTTGCGGTAGAGCAGTTTGAGCGCCTGTGTCGATGTAAACTGAAAGAATATCGAATACAGCGCCCTGTCCCATCCGAACAGATACCCCGCAATCAACAACACAACTGCGTTGCCGATAAGCACGTAGTTCCACGCGTCTTTTCCGTGGCGCTCCGAAAAATAAATGGCGATAAAATCAGTGCCGCCGCTTGTAGCACCGGCAAAAAGGCAGATGCTTATGGCGCATGCGTTAATAAAGCCTCCGAACACAGCATCAAGCAGCACATCGTTGCTTATATTGATGCTTGGAAGCATATCGGTAAAGAAAGACGCGAGCACAATCATCACGCACGAAAAAATCGTAAACCGGTGCCCAATAAACTTAAAACTGATGATAACAGGGAATGCGTTAAGCAGCAAATTGATTATGGAAAAGGGAACTGAGATGCCGGCATACCGATGAAATATCTCCTGAATAAGGAGGCTCAAGCCGGTAAAACCGCCGGGGAATAAATCGCCTGCGTTTACAAAGCTTTTAATATTGAATCCCATCAGAAGCGCACCTAACGCAACAAGCATCAAGCGCATAACGTCACGCAGGGTAGCAGAAACCGTATCGCTTACTTTTTTGTTCTTCATAGTGTTATTCAATCATTTTCATAATTGCCGCGCACAAAATCTTATACACAGCGAGGGGGAAGAAAAAAAAGAAGCCTGGCAGCGACCTACTTTCCCGCATACGCAGTATCATCGGCGCAGGAGAGCTTGACTTCCGTGTTCGGGATGGGAACGGGTATTACCTCTCCGCCATGGCCGCCAGGCACTATTTACTAAAAA
>DXHG01000083.1 GCA_019113455.1 Candidatus Treponema faecavium
CAGTGCTGGAAGGATGAGGGGTTCCGGGGAGAAGGGAACTCGCTTCTGAAGTAGAGGTTCCCTTCTCCCCGGAAAGCAAATTACAGAGAATAAAAAAGAAAAAAGCAGCCGCGCGCAAACGCAGAATCAGCCCCGCGGGAGACCCGCGAAGAAAAGCAGCCGCGTGCACACGCAGAAGCAGCCCCGCAGGGAACTGCAAAAATCAAACGCCGCCTGCGCAGGCATAAGCGTCGCTCAGATACCTAACCTTTGATAACTTGAATAAATAAAATCTTTTACATATAATAGTTGTACACGTATACAATACGACTCGCTGGAGGACTTATGACAATAATTGACATGCTTGGTCAAAGTTTGATTTTGACCCTGCTGGGAATGGGTGTTGTTTTTGTCTTCCTTATTATCCTGATTTTCTGCCTGACGCTGGTAAAGCACCTGCTTCATGCGCTGAAACTGGATGAGGAAGCACCTAAAACAACAGCAGCCGTGCCTTCTGCCGCTCCAACGGTGCAGCCTGCGGCTGCGGCGGCAAATGCAAACCCTGATGCGGTGGTGGCTGCCATTGCTGCTTCTCTTCATGAGAAAGAGAGTTAAGAGAATTATTTAAGGAGATTAGCAATGTCTAAGAAGGTTCAAATCGCTGATCTGGTGCTGCGCGATGCGCATCAGTCTCTTCACGCAACGCGCATGACAACGGCAGATATGCTGCCTATCTGCGATAAACTGGATAAAGTCGGTTATTACTCGCTTGAAGGCTGGGGCGGCGCGACGTTCGATTCCTGCATCCGGTTTTTGAACGAAGACCCGTGGGAACGCCTGCGCAAGCTGCACAAGGCGCTGCCGAATACGCCGATCATGATGCTGCTGCGCGGTCAGAATCTGCTCGGCTATCGCCATTATGCCGATGATGTTGTCGATACGTTTGTGGAAACGGCGGCAAAGAACGGTATCGGCATTTTCCGCATTTTTGACGCGTGCAATGACCCGCGCAACCTCAAGCGGGCGACAGACGCCGCCAAAAAAACGGGCAAGCACGTGCAGATGGCTATTTCTTACGCGACAACGCCGTATCACACAAAAGAGATTTATGCCGATCTGGCAAAGTCTTATGCTGATTTCGGCGCAGATTCAATCTGCATCAAGGATATGTCCGGCCTGCTCAAGCCGTATGAAGCGTACGACCTGGTAAAGGCGATTAAGGCAAAGGTTGACCTGCCGATTGAGATCCACACGCACGCGACAACGGGGCTTTCTGTGGCGACGCTGCTCAAGGCCGCAGAAGCGGGCGCCGATGTGCTTGACACTGCTATTTCTGCGATGTCTATGGGTACGTCTCACAGCCCGACCGAAACGGTTGTTGAGATGCTTAAAGGCACCGCCATGGATACAGGCCTTGACCTGAACCTGCTGCTTGAGATTGCCGCCTATTTCCGCGAGGTGCGCAAGAAGTATGCCAGGTTTGAATCGAGCTTCCTGGGTGCGGATACGCGTATTCTTGCGTCTCAGGTTCCCGGCGGTATGCTTTCCAATCTGGAAAACCAGCTTAAAGAGCAGGGCGCCGCGGATAAAATCGACGAAGTGCTTAAAGAGATTCAGGTTGTGCAGAAAGACTGCGGTTATATCCCGCTTGTTACGCCGACGAGTCAGATTGTCGGCACGCAGGCTGTGTTTAACGTGCTGTTCGGCCGCTATGCGCGGCTGACGCAGGAAACCCGCGACCTTGTTACGGGCAAATACGGAAAGACGCCTGCGCCGGTTAACGCGGAGCTGCTCAGGAAATCGCTTGAACAGAACAAGATGGACGCGCCGGTTACGTGCCGCCCCGCGGATCTTATCGAAAACGAATGGGACAAAATGGTCGCAGAAGCGAAAGAAAACGGCGCCGACGGCAGCGTGGAAGACGCGCTGACATACGCGATGTTCCCCAAAGTAGCGCCGAAGTTCTTTAAAGAGCGCGCGAAAGGCCCCGTGTCTTCCGATTCCTTTGCGCTTCCCAAGGCTTCCGCAGGCGGCAAGGGCGGCTCATACACCGTTACTGTCAACGGCGTAAACTACAACGTTACTTCCGGCCCCGCCGGAGATACGATGAACGTTACGGTAAACGGCACGGCATACAATGTTGCGTTCAGCGCTGCAGGTGCGGCAGCTCCCGCTTCAGGCGGCGCGGCTCCCGCAGCTTCCGGTTCTGCGACGCTTACGGCGCCGGTCGCCGGTACGCTGCTTAAGCAGCTGGTGCCTGCCGGTTCAAACGTTGTCAAAGGCCAGACGGTCATTATGATTGAATCCATGAAGATGGAGCTTGAAATCAAGGCGACTGCCGACGGTCCGATTGCGTACACGGTGCAGCCCGGTTCCCAGATCAGCGCCGGTCAGGTGCTGGCAACAATCGGCGGCGGAGCTCCTGCCCCTGCGGCAGCGCCCGTGCAGCCTGCTGCCGCTCCGGCACAGCCCGCGCCCGCTCCGGTTTCTGCCGGCGGCACAGCGATTGCGGCTCCGGTTGCCGGAACGCTTTTGAAAAACGTTGTAGCGGAAGGTTCTAAAGTAACGTCCGGCCAGACGATTATCATGATTGAATCCATGAAAATGGAGCTTGAAATCAAGGCCACCTGCGACGGAACCGTTCATTTCCTGTCAAACGCAGGCGCTCAGATTACCGCCGGACAGACGCTGGCCGAAATTAAATAGGAGTTTTTGCAATGCCTACTATACAGAAGGAAAAGAGCAGAAAAGTCCTGAATGCGACGCTCATTATTATGGGCATCGCGATGGTGCTGTCTCTGTTCAGCACTGCGTTCGCTTCGTCCGGCTCGGACGAGGTGGCTTCGTTCAGGACAATGGACACTGCGATTATCAAAGGCAGTGAGAAGGTGCCGTTCATCGACGTGCTGGGATTTTTGCAGAATACGGTAGAGAATACCGGTCTTAACGCGATTATCACCGGTTCCGAAGAAGTGCCGAGTCTGACCGACGAAACACAGATGACCGTCATTTCAGGCTGGGCGCGCCTTTTTCTGATTCTGATCGGCTTCCTTATTATCTATCTGGGTGCGGCGAAAGGCTTTGAGCCGCTCCTGCTGATTCCGATTGGATTCGGCACGGTGTTCGTAAATATCCCCGGCGGCGGCATGTATGCGGAACACTCCGGAATGCTGCGCATCATCTATGATGCGGGTGTCGGAAACGAGTTTTTCCCCATGCTCATCTTTATGGGCATCGGCGCAATGACGGACTTCGGTCCGCTCATTGCCAACCCCAAAACAGCGCTGCTCGGCGGCGCCGCTCAGTTCGGCGTATTTATCACGCTCTTCGGCGTTGCGCTCATGAACCTGATTCCCGGCGTTGACTACAATATGTTTGAAGCATGTGCCATCGCGATTATCGGCGGCGCCGACGGCCCGACGACTATCTATGTAGCCGGAAAGCTTGCGCCGCACATGATGGCGGTTGTCGCGGTTGCCGCGTATTCATACATGGCGCTTGTGCCGATGATTCAGCCGCCGATTATGAAGGCGCTGACAACAAAGCACGAACGCCAGATTAAAATGAAGCAGCTGCGTCCGGTGTCAAAGACGGAAAAAATCCTGTTCCCGATTGTGCTGCTGCTGCTTGCGATTTTGCTGATACCGGCAGCGGCGCCGCTTATCGGCATGCTCGCGTTCGGCAACTTTGTCAAGCAGACAGGCGTTGTTGACCGCCTGGCAAAGACGATGGAGAACGAACTGCTCAATATCGTTTCAATTCTTTTGTCGCTGGGCGTTGGTTCCCAGATGACGCCTGACAAGATATTGAACCCGAATGCGGTCGGTATCATTATTCTCGGTCTGTTTGCGTTTGCCGTTGCGACTGCCGGCGGCGTGCTCGTGGCAAAGCTCATGAACGTGTTCCTGAAGGAAAAAATCAACCCGCTTATCGGTTCAGCCGGTGTTTCGGCTGTTCCTATGGCGGCGCGTGTTTCCAACAAGGTTGGTCTTGAGTACGACCCTTCAAACTTCCTTTTGATGCACGCAATGGGCCCGAACGTTGCCGGTGTTATCGGTACGGCTGTCGCCGCGGGTGTGTTTATCGCGACATACGCGGGCTGACGCCTGTCATCAGTGCGTACAGCAGTAATTTGCCATAATTAAAACGTGCCTTGCCCTGTGCCGGGCACGTTTTTTATTTTACGCCTGAATACCGTATACAGACGATGCGCTGCAAACCCGAGCGCTTTATGCATGGGCGAAAGGCGCATTGTTCATGCTGACAATCTGTATATAATAGAACAAAAGTACTGTTTCCTGTCCTGTGAGCGCTGTCACTTGGAAAACAAAAGATTTGCCGTCAGCAAACATTCCGCTGTCAACTTGCGGTGCTGTCCTCCTGAACTTGCCAGCCTGGCGCGTGCAATTTGATGCATCGCAATAAGCATCAGTATAGAGCTCAGCAGAATGTGTATTGATATTTTGCGGTGCCTTTGTTATAGTACCTGTATATGAAAATATCATTACGCAGCATGGTTTTGGCAGCCGCTCTGATTGCGGCGGCAGGTACTTCCTGTTCATCGGTTAAGAATGTCGCGCTGAATTCCGTTTCTGATATGCTTGCAGGCGCGGATAAAAAAGGGCGGCCGATTCCTGCAGATCCTGACGCAAACGCGATGCTCGCGCTCACCGGCGAAACTGACGTGCAGCTTGTGGCAGATTTTTTTCCGACTGCACTCAAGCTGTATGAAATCCTTCATTTGCAGAATCCTGAACACGCGGGTCTTGCCGTGATGAGCGGCTCTCTGTATGTAATGTATGCAAATGTGTTTGTGCAGAACGCCGCCGCAGATATTGCCGACCTTGATGCGCAGCTTGCGGAGTATAACCGCGCAAAACTATTTTATCTGCGCGGCAGGGATTATATCCTCGGTATGTTTGACCGCAAATATCCCGGCTTTGAGGCAGCACTGCGAAGCGCTGACGAGGCGCAGTACGCCGCGGCGCTCGAGCAGCTTGAGGCGGAAGACGTTAATGCCGCGTACTGGGCCGGCGCGGGATGGCTTGGCGCGTTTTCTGTTGATAATTATGACAACGATCTGCTTCACAGCTGTACTGCGGCAGTGGCGCTGCTTGAAAAAGCTGCGGAGCTCGAACCATCATATAATGGCGGGGCGATATGGGATATTTTAAGTATGTTCTATTATGCTGCGCCGTATGATTTTGGCGGAAATCCTGAACGGGCGCTGTTCTGCCATGAAGAAAGCATGCGGCTTTCGGAAGGACTGTCGCCGGGGCCGTATGTTACGTACGCAGAGACGTTCTGTATCAAAGACCAGAATCTTGCCGGTTATGTCGAGGCGCTGCAGGCTGCGCTTGCGATAGATCCAGACGATCGGCCTGAAACGCGGCTTGCTTCAATAATTTCTCAGAATAAGGCGCGCAAAATGCTTACGCAGGAATATATAGACGAACATTTTATCATTTGGGAAGACGCGCTGCCGGTGTATGAGGAATTGTTCGGCAGGCAGGAGTGAGCCGCTGTGCGGCGGTGTATAGCTGGTAACTAAAACACCGGTATGGTGTTATGTTTTATAAAGGGGTGGTATGAAACGATTTGTATGTTTGCTGGCAGCGGGAATCATCGCTGCCGCAGTTCTTCCTGCGCAGCGTGTTACGCTTAAGATAGCGTCAGTAGCGCCCAGCAGGTCTCCGTGGGACATCGAACAGAAAAAGCTTGCCGAAGAGTGGGCGCGCATTACAGACGGGCGTGTAACGATTACATTCTATGACGCGAACGCGCAGGGCGGCGAAAGCGGCGTTATCAGAAAGATGCGTACGGTTCGTCCCGGGCAGCGCAGTCCGATAGACGGCGCGGTGTTTACTTCTTTAGGAATATATGAGCTTGCGCCTGATTCAAATGTGATGACGCTGTGCGTGCCGTTTTTATTCCGCGATCAGGATGAGCTTGACCTGATTCTTGATGAGTTTTCCGATACAATGAAGCAGCCTATCATCGATAAGGGCTATGAGCTCCTTGGCTGGTTTAATGTCGGCTGGGCGTATTTCTTCACAAAGGAACAGGCCGTTACGCCCGCGGAGCTCAAATCGATGAAGCTGAGCGTCGGCGGATTTACGAGCCCTGAGCTGGGCGCGGCTTTTAAGGCGTGCGGATTTACTACTGAGGACGTGCCGAACGAAAAGATCATGCAAAGCATACGCAGCGCGAACGGCATTGAGGGGTTGTATACGATTCCGATGTATGCATATGCGGCGCGGTATTATGAGAGCCTGCCGTACATGCTTGATCTGCCGATCTGTCCGGTTATGTCCGCGTTTGTTGTGTCCAAATCGGCATGGGAGTCGGTTCCTGATGAGTTTAAGCCGGAGCTGCTTGCTGCGGTGCGCGCGGCTGAATCCAAGTTTATTGCAGTGCAGCAGGAATCTGACAGCGAGTATCTCGGACTTATGGAGACGGAAGGCGCTGTCCGCGTACAGCTGACGCCTGATCAGCTGCAGCTGTGGGAGGATACGCTTGGCGCAGACGCCGATAGGCTTGCGGACTCTCGCAATTCAATTATAGATGCTGATTTCTATCAGGAAATTACCGAGATTCTCGAAAGACATCGGGCGGGTGCGCAGTAATGAATCTGAAACCGGCGGAATTGTTCCATAAAATAGAAGATAGTATTGCTGTTGTTATTGTCGCAATGCTGGCGGTGCTTCCGCTGGTTTTGAAGCTATTTCAGGAAGGGCTGGCGATTCCGGTGATAAACGCTGATTTAGCGCAGGTAAATCTGGTGTTTTTGTTTGCGTGCGTTGCGGGGGTTATCACATGGCGCGCGGATAAGCACCTGGGATTGGCTTCGCTGTCTGACAATGCGCCGGAAAAAGTAAAAAAGGTGCTTATGGTAATACGCACCGTTGCTGTTGCGGCAGTGCTTACGGCGCTGTTCTTTTCCGCGTTTTCGCAGTCCTTTACGATGTTCATGCCGACAGAAAAAGCGTGGGGCGTACCGCTCGTTGTTATTTTTGCGTTTCTGCCGCTGGCGTATCTGTGTATGCTGATTATGGTGTGCGCGGAAAAGCAGAACGTACTCCCCGCAGTAATAGGCATCCTGATAGGGTTGTATATATCGGCAGGCCCGATACTGGGCGTTTTATATTATTTGTTTGGTATTGAATCGGTGCCGTTTTTGAACGCGCTCAACGCAAGCTGGCTGTCGTTTTCAACGATTGCGATTGCGCCGCTTATTGTGCTGATGGTTATACTGGCGTTTTTGGGCGTGCCGCTTTTTATTGCGATCAGCGGTGTTGCGTATGCCGCGTTTTCGCAGGGCGGCGGCTATGTCGAAATGCTTGCCAATGAGGCGTATGTTATTTGGACCGATAAGAGCATCGCCGCCATTCCGTTGTTTACGATTGCCGGATATATCCTGTCGCAGGGAACGGCCGGCTCGCGGCTGGTTGAAATCTGTAAATCGCTTTTTGGCTGGTTTCGCGGCGGCACTGTTGTTGCCGCAGTTATCGTAACGACGTTTTTTACCACGTTTACCGGCGTATCAGGCGTTACGATTCTGGCGCTGGGGTCTCTGCTCACAATCGTTCTCACCGGTTCCGGCTATAAAAAAGAAAACGCACAATCGCTCGTTACGGCGTCAGGCGCGCTCGGCCTGCTGTTTCCGCCGAGCGTCGCGATTATTATGTACGGCACGACGAATTATTTTTCTGTCGACGTGTTTGATTTGTTCCGCGGCGCAGTGATTCCGGGCCTGATGCTTGCCGCGTCCATGATCGTCATGGGCATCGCGCTTGACAAGAATACGCACCGTCCTAAGTTTTCATTTGCGAATATTGTCACGTCTGTCAAAAACGGCTTTTTTGAGTTGTTGCTTCCGGTTTTAATTTGTATTACCTACTTTGGCGGATTTTTTACGCTTCTGGAATGTGCGGCGTTTACTGCTGTGTATGCGTTTGTGCTTGAGACAGGCATCAGGCGGAACTTTACTATCCGCAAGGCGCTTATTGTTGTTGCCGAAAGTATTCCCGTGTCAGGCGGCGTTCTGTTTATTTTAGGCGCGGCACGCGGTCTGTCGTATTTCCTCCTTGACGCAAATATTCCGTACATGCTGTCGGAATTTATTTCGGCAGTGGTATCGTCTAAATTTGTATTCTTAATACTGCTCAATCTGTTCTTAATCGTTGTCGGCTGTCTTATGGATATATATTCTGCGATACTTATTGTATCGCCGCTTATCATTCCGATTGCCGAGAGCTTTGGTATATCGCCGGTGCATACGGGCGTCATTTTCTTAATGAATATGCAGCTTGGCTTTTTGACGCCGCCGGTAGGACTTGACTTGTTTATCGCGTCATACACATTCAATATGCCGGTTATGCGGGTAGCAAAGAAAATACTGCCGTTTTTACTGATGCAGTTTATCGTGCTGATGATTATAACTTATATTCCATGGTTTACAGAGGTTTTGTTGTAAAACTGCTGCATCAACCGCTCAGTATAATGAAAAAAAAGTTTAAGCGTATTATCTTTTGTATGATAGGCGCCCTTCTGGCGTCTTGCTCTGACAGTGAGGAAATACAGCTGACGCGGGATATGCGGTATCGCGCGTCAGCTTCTGCGGTACAGCGGGAGCTTTCTGCTCTGCTGTCTGCGCGGCGGGATGCTGCTGCGGCATTTATAGGCGGCTTAAGCCTTGATGAAAAACTCAGTCAGCTTTTTTTGATAAATCTTGAAAATGCCGCAGAGTTTGCGCCTGCTGAAACTGACGCTGCAGGCAATCCGCACATTCCCGGCGGTTTTTTATTTTTTTCGTACAACATTGCAGATACGCCGGAACAAATTATTTCGTTTACGTCGGATATTATCAATACAAGCGTGAGTGCAGGCCGTGTTCCGCCACTCTTGGTGATTGATCATGAAGGTGGAGATGTAAACCGGCTTCGCGGCGTTGTGTCTGCGCTGCCTGCGCCGCAGCGCATAGCGGAAAGCGTTTTGCGTGATGATGCAGAACGCTATTACGCGAATCAGGGTGAACAACTTGCAGCGCTTGGCTTTCATCTTAATTTGGCGCCCGTTGCGGAAACGCTGCACGCAAAGAATATCGCCTTTTTGGGTTCCCGCGGGTACGGCGATACAGACACCGTTATGCAATATGCAGGCGCCTGCATACGGGGATACGGCCGAGCTGGTGTAGGAACTGCGCTGAAGCATTTTCCGGGAAACACGAATACGGACCCGCATACCGGACTGCCGGAACTGTGCGTTGAATCGGAGACATTAGAGCGAGAATACCTGTATCCGTTTTATATGCTTTCACAGTATAACCCAATGGCGGTGCTGATGTCTCATGTGCGCGTTGCAGGCTTTGACGGAGAGACGCCTGCGTGTTTGTCTTCGTACTGGATAACGGACGTGCTGCGCAATTCATTTGGCTATAACGGACTAGTGATTTCTGACGACATACTGATGTCTGCGCTTGCCGAAAACGGCTTTCCGCCTGAAGAAGCGGTGCTTGCCGCACTCTCTGCCGGTATCGATATGATTATGCTTTCCGAAAAGCGGTATACGCAGTTTCTTGCGCTGATAAAGGAACGAATAGCCCGCGATCCGCAGTTTGCACAGCGGATTGACGACGCGGCGGAGCGCATTATACAGGCAAAGATAGACTGCGGGCTGCTTGAGCTGCAGCCGACGGCGGAAGCGCACCCCGCTGTTGACGCGGCAGCCAAAACAGCAGCCCCTGCATATCAGGTGTCGCTGCCAAAACCGCTTTCTGCGGCGGATATCTCTGCGCGCGTTTCCCGTTTTGCCGCGGCAAAAGCACGCGGCGATTCACTGTACGCGCAGCTTTGGGGAGAACCGTAAATGCCGCTCGCTGAACTGCCGCCGCATACGGAACGGCTGCTCTATCATGATGCGGGCTGCGCCGTTGTGTTAAAATATCCCGGGCAGATCTGCGCCCGCTCGCCGGAAGCGGCAGCGTCTGACAGCAGTTATCTCGCATCTGACTGGGAATCTTTTTTTTCAGCGGGGCAGAACGGTGTTCCCGCCGGTATGCCTGTCTGCGTAAACCGGCTTGACCGGCCCGTGTCGGGAGCCGCGGTTCTGGCGCTGAACGCTTCCGCCGCAGCATTGCTGTCGCGGCAGTTTACAGGCTCTGCTGTAGAGAAGGAATACTGGGCGATTGTGGAAGGCCGCATTGCTGATGACGGCAAAGAACGCCTGCTTGAGCACTATCTGTCGTTCAACACTAAAACACAGAAAGCGCGCGTGTCTGAAAACCCGTTCCGTGCGGCACGCCGCGCGCGTTTAGTGTGGCGCTGCATCGGAATCGGAACGCATTACAGTTTTCTTATTGTGCGGCTGCTTACCGGCCGGACGCATCAGATACGGGCGCAGCTTGCGGCGATAGGACTGCCGGTTAAAGGTGACATAAAATACGGCGCAAAAAGAAGCGAGCGCCTTGGCGGCATCAGACTCCATGCGCGGAGCCTTGCGTTCAGACCGACTGCCGCGGCTGAACGCATACGGGTAACTGCGCCGCTTGTGCTGCACGACAGTCTCTGGACGGCATTTATGCAGGCGGCAGGAGAATATGATGAGCGCGCACGGTAAAAAACAATCTGCAAAACCAAAAAACAATTTCCGCGGCGCGGCCGGTTTTGACGAATGGTATACGCTGGTGTATGGGGAACGCTGGCCGCGGCTTCGCGCCGCGCTTGGCGGGGAACCGGCCCCTGTCTGCTGGAACGCAGGTGCGCGCGCAGTCAGCGCCGCTGACGTAAGTACTCCCTATTATCTTGACCGCGGCAGCATACTCGCCGCTCTGGCGCTGCCGCTTGACGGCGCTGAGCGCATACTCGATATGTGCGCCGCCCCCGGCGGAAAAACAGTTGTGCTTGCGTCGATGATGCCTGACGGCGCGCTGCTTACGGCAAACGAACGCTCCGCGGCGAGGCGGGCACGGCTTGCAAAGACGATTGCTGCCTGCCTGCCGCCGGACGTGCAGCGGCGCGTGCGCGTAACCGGTGCTGACGCAGCGGCGCTGTGCCGTCATGCGAATACACATGAGCAGTACGACCGTATTCTGCTTGACGCTCCCTGCTCATCGGAACGCCATGTGCTGCGCGATGCGCGGTATCTGAATGAATGGTCGTATTCCCGCATACGCTCGCTTGCGGCGGCACAATGGTCGCTTATATCAAGCGCGTACCGACTGCTTGCGCGCGGCGGCAAACTCGTGTACGCGACATGCGCGCTGTCTCCCGAAGAAAACGACTGCATTATTGAACGCTTTACAGCGAAATATCCCGATATGACCGTAACCGGCTTGCCCCAGATTCCAAGAGCCGAAGCCGCGCGGTTTTGCGCGGACCCGCTTTCCGCATACGAACAAACACGCTGCGGTTTTCATGTGCTGCCCGATGTGCAGAGCGGGGCAGGACCACTGTTCTTTTCGTGCCTGAACAAAGCGCCGTAACTGCCTCGCGTAAGCACCGATACGTTAGCATTTACGCCTGCAGCTGCTCAAACGCACGCCGCTTTTTTTGCAGCTCGCGGTCAAAACTGTTTGCAAAGTCAGTGAGTTCTTTTTTTCCGAATTTGCGCGTGCGCTCAAGCGCAACGCCCGTCATTGCAAGGTCATAGGCAAAGTTGCGAACAGAAAGCCGCTCGGTAATTGTGTCCGCGCTGAACACCGTTCCCCGATCATTCAGCACAACGAGGCCTTTTTGTATGAGCCGCGCGGCAAGCGGAATATCGCGGGTAATAACGATGTCCGTTTCTTTTGCGTGCGCGGCGATATAGTCGTCCGCTGCGTCCTGTTCTGCCTTCGTGATAATGCAGCGCGCGTTGAGCGACGGCGGAAACGGTATTTCTCTGTTTGCGACGAGCCGCACCGGAACCCCATTGCGGAGCGCAAACCGAAAGATGAGATTACGCACCGCCGCGGGGCAGGAGTCCGCATCAATCCAGACAGTCAGATAGTCTGAAAAAATCACTCAAGCGCCTTGTCAAGCTTTGCTATGAGCGATAACGCAAGCTGTTCGGTTTTATCGTCGGCTGTATCAGGCTGCTTGTGCTCCTGCAATTTTTTATACTTATTGATCTGCGTTTTTTCTTTATACAATTCATCGCAGAGCATAATGCCTGCGAGAATCGAAAGCTGAGTAGGATTGGTAAGCGCGGTATCTCTTCCTATCTGCTGTATCGTCTTGCGGTAATACGCTAACAGATTCTCAAGATACGCGTCATCCTCATCGGCTTTAATCGTAAACTTTGTATCAAGTAAATCGATAGTAAGTATGCCCATGCGCAGCAATAGCAAGACAAGCGTATACGGTTAAAAAATGTCGTACTGTCCGTTTTGCGGAGCGACATATCCGCCGTTTTGTTCCTGCGAACCGTCTGAGTTCTGCGAAACGACTGTATCCTGCGGAACATACGCGTCCTGCGGAACGCTTGGACTGTCTGCCTGATACGCAGCGTCTGCCGTCTGAATCATGGGGTCAAGCGGCATTTCCTGCTGTGCAAAAAGGCTTTCCGCCTGCGGTGCGGCATGTTCAGACTCGGTTTCGGGCATATATAGTCCGGCATCAGGTACGGGCGGTTCGGCGGCTGCCGCATACTGCTCGGCGTCAGGAACATACGGCTGCATTTCCTGCTGCGCTTCAGG
>DXHG01000084.1 GCA_019113455.1 Candidatus Treponema faecavium
GTTATCATCACGCTCGTTGTATCATTTCTTATTGCCTTTATTCTGGGATTTCTGCTCGGCGTCTTTAAGCGCATTTTCTATGTTCCCACAAACCCGCTACAGGAAAAGGTGCGCGCCGTGCTCCCCGGAGCAAACTGCGGCGCGTGCGGCTTTCCCGGCTGCGACGGCTTTGCCGAAGCGGTTGCCAGCCGTGCAGCACCGGCGAACGGCTGCGCCGCAGGCGGCGCGGCGACGGCGCGCGCGGTAGGCGAGATTCTCGGCGTAGACGCGGACGCGCAGGCACGCATTACGCTGCTCGCCTGTCAGGGAACCTGCGATAACGCGCAGCCGCGCGGCGTATACGACGGCGTACAGACATGCGCGGCGGCAAAACTCTCCGCAAACGGCACAAAGCTCTGCATGTACGGCTGCATCGGATTCGGAGACTGCATTGCCGCGTGCAAGTTCGGCGCGCTGCATATGGCTGCCGGCGGACTGCCCAGCGTCGACTACGCCGTATGTACCGGCTGCGGCGCGTGCATGAATGTCTGCCCGCAAAAGCTCTACGCGCTCGTTCCGGCGGACAGGAGCGGAGCATTCGCCCGCTGCTCAAACCGCAGCGCAAACAAGCCAGCCATTGTCAAAAACTGCAAAGCCGGCTGCATCAAATGCGGCAAATGCGAGCGGAACTGCCCGCAGCACGCCATTACGATTACGAACGGCATACCGCTCGTTGATTACAGCACATGCACTTCGTGCGGCGTCTGCATAGAAGGCTGCCCAACGCACGTGCTCGCGCTCATCGAACAAATAACACGGCAGCCATAAGGGCCAGGCCCGCAGACTGCACGTTCCCGCATACAACCGCGCGGCATACTGCAAGCCGCGCGGTTTTTTTATGCCTGGTTAAATCTGTGTTAAATCCGCGCCAGTCGTGATGTGAATATATAAATTACAGTTGTATTTTCCCTATCTCATGATATAATAACACTATCAGTACATACTAAGGAGCGCCGCTATATATGGAACACACGAAAAAGACCACACACAACGACTCTCTATTTAAACAAATCCTTCCGACCATGTTTATCCTCGTCCTTGCCCTATTCGGCATACTGCTTGTCTTGATTCTGCTTGGCATCAACACGGCACTTACGGACAACTACGAACAGTCCATGGACACACAGCAGCAAGTCGTGCTTCTTCTTATGGAAGAGTCGCGCACGCAGGTGCAGAACTGCATCGCGCTCGTACAGGACTCGCCGCGCATCGCGGCGGTGTTCGCAGACAGCACAAACACCGCCGCGCGCCAGACCGCGCAGGAATACCTTGTATCCGCCCGCGGCATGACCAATATTTCGTATCTGGTATTGTTCAATGCGGCAGGCACTCCGGTGCTCACGTCGGAGCGGGAAACGCCGCACATCGCGCCGGAACTCGCCTCGCTCGTGCAGAGCGTGTCATCGGGACAGACCGTGCAGGCAAATCTCGTAACCGATACGGAATACCTGTTTGCGAGCGCCGCGCCTATCTTCGCAAACGGCCGCATCGCGGGCGCTATTGCCGCCGTGCAGGTGTTTTCGGACACCGCCTTTATCCAAAAAATAAAGCTCTTAACGGAATGCGAAGTAACGTTCTTTAACAATGATATCCGCATCGCAACGACTATCCCTTCTTCAAGCGGCACGCTTACCGGCACCGCGCTGAACGACGACGCCATCCTTAACACCGTGTATACGGAGCAGCAGACGCATCACGGCAAAGTATCTGTCGGCGGCGTTGACATGCATTCTTCTTATTTTATGATTCCCACTCAAGACGGCGCGCGCGCCATGCTCTTTTTCGGTACGCCGCTTGAAACGATTCAGCAGGTCAGAAACACTATCTTTACGATCATGCTGCCGGGAATTATCTGCATTATCGTCGTGCAGCTTGCAACGCTCACGGCAATGCTGCATCACAAAGTGATTACCCCGCTTAAGCGCGCGGAACAAGCCGTAGCCAACCTGAACGGAACGTCGGGCAGCGCGGATCTGACATACCGCGTGCAGTTTAAGCATCACGACGAAATCGGCGCCATCTGCATTGATATAAACACATTCATTGTCCAGCTTTCAGAGATTATTGTGAATCTTTCGGAAGCGGAACAGGGACTTGCCGTTATCGGTCAGGAGCTGACGACAAACGCAATCGAATCTGCAAGCTCAATTGCCCAAATACTGGCAAATATAGAAAGTATTCACAACATGATAGGCAAGCAGAACGAGGCGCTGGCCAAGACACAGCGCGTGTTCATGCAGACGGCAAAAAGCGCGCAGGGGCTTGACGGCCTCATAGACAGCCAGACGGCAGGCATTGTCGAGTCATCGGCCGCCGTTGAGCAGATGATCGGAAACATCGAGTCGGTTACGGCAACGGTGTCAAAAGTAAGCGCGGATCATCAGACGCTGCTTAACCTGACGAAAGAAGGCAGCGACCGCCAGGAAGCGGTTCACCAGAGCATTATGGAAATGTCGTCGGAATCGAGCCTGCTTATCGAGGCGAATAAAATGATTTCAAGCATCGCGTCCCAGACAAACCTGCTCGCGATGAACGCGGCCATAGAAGCCGCCCACGCCGGAGAAGCGGGCAAGGGCTTTTCCGTCGTGGCGGATGAAATCAGAAAACTTGCAGAAGACTCTTCCAAACAGTCTCACTCTATCGGGCAGGAACTCAAAAAGATAACCGGCACGATTCAGAATGTCGTTGCCGCGTCGGAAAAGTCGCGCACGGCGTTTTCCGAAGTTGCCGACAAAGTCGGCAATATCGACCAGGTTATTCAGCAGATAAACAACGCGATGAGCGAACAGCAGCAGGCGTCGAAACAGGTGCTTGAAGCGCTCGCGAGCATAAAAAACGATACGATGCAGGTGCAGGCAACGTCAAAGCAGATTACCGAAAACATGGATCAGGTGCGCGAGTCGTCGCAGCAGCTTGAAGAAGTGTGCGTGTCGGTAAAGAGCAGCATGGACGAAATGAGCATCGGGGCAAAACAGATAAACACGGCAGCAAACAACGTGTCAAACCTCGCCGTAGACACAGGCACGCATATTACTGACCTCAAGACGCTTATCGATAAGTTCAAACTGCAGTAGCACCCCGCTCAAAGCTGTAACGCCTGAACGCAGTTTCAGGCGTTATTTTTTTGTCCGGCGCCGCGCACTAAAGCGGCATACGCGCTCACGACAGAAAGCTGCACATTAAGCCAGAGCGCAAAAAGCGACACCGCGCTGCCGGCACAGGCCGCAGGCAGCACCCAGTGATACGGTGCGGTATACACGCCGCGCCAAAGCAGCACAGCGCTGCCGGCGCACACACCGAAAAGCACAAGCCACACAAGCGCGCGGCTTACCGCAAACGCAAAAAAACGCAGGCGGCTGCCGCGAAGCTGTTTTACGGAACGCGCCATGCTTTTTGTCGCCGGAAAGCGCCCGTCAAACATATTCGCGTAACTGAAGCCAAAGAGCATAAAAAGCGCGCACTGCCACATAAGGCACACGGCGATACCGGCGGCATACACCGGCCAAACCGGAAAGCGGAGCGCGGCATACGCTGCCGCGGCGGCGGGAATAAGCGACAGGAGCGCACGCAAAACGGCGTACCACACGGGACGGGTCCAATGCACAAATCCGTAAAACACATCGGCGTAACCGGCGCTTTCTTTCATATACCGTTTCAGAATCTGCACCTGCATACCGCAGGTAAAAAGCGCAGCATCAGCTGCCGTCAAAAGACAGGCTGCCGCTGTGCCTGCATGACGGTACAGCACAGACAGGAGCTCGGACACGCCGTCAGCCTGCGCATACGGCAGCAAAAACCAGTCAAGCGCATATTTTACCGCCGTATTCAGTACGGCACAGAGCGCCAGCAGACATGCCGCCATGACGGCAGAGGGAACAAACAGCTTCCAGCCTGTACGCACACAGAGCCGGTTTAAGCGCCGTATCATTTTAAACGAAACAATTTGCCGCATTGCACTCATCTTTTTCTCCGCGTGAAAATTCGCGCTGTCTGTATCATAACACCCTTGGGCCGTATTGTGCAATTCACCTGCCGATGCGCACAGGCCTGTTTTTCTTCGCAGGGCTCTGCGGATGACTGCTCTGCAGCCTTGACGCGCTGCAGTGAACTGCGTGCACAGGCTGCCAAGTTCAGGGACGCAGTACGCCTTAAACTTGCATGAATACAAGCCCTACGTTTGCAGGCAAAGCAGGACATGGCTCTGACAGCATGGCAGCTGTTTGCCTGTTACACAGGCTCCTGACAAAGAACATATCCCCCTTTTTACATTTGCCGGTGGCAAATAAAAAATTTGCCGTTTATCC
>DXHG01000085.1 GCA_019113455.1 Candidatus Treponema faecavium
CGCTGGCCATCGGCAAAATTCATGTCTGATAAACGGCAAAATAAAATTTGGCAATCGGCAAATTTTTATTTTTTAAGCGGGAAATTTGTCAGCCGTCGGCAAACCTGCTGCCATCAAGGCTTACGGCTGCATATACTGGGACAGCGCCGCTGAAAAAGACAACTTACAGAGAATACGTAAAGAAAGCACGCCGCGCGCAGGCGCAGAAACGCCTCGCAGGGATCTGCAACGAAAAACCGCCGCGCGCCTGCCGCCAGGCAGGATACCAGCTTTTACACACCGGCATTTACATTGCATTAACTCCATGCTATAATATCCCGTCTTGCATACCATGGGAGAAATATAAAATGTGCGCTGTAAAAAAAAGCCCGCTGCTGAACATGCCGATTAAGCTGATTTTGACAAACAATGGCGTTTCGTATTTTCTCAGTCACGGAAAAAAGCTTGCCCGCATTAAACTTGCCAACAACCATGAACAGTACGGCGTTAAACTCATGAATTTTACGCCGCAGTCGATACAGCGCATGATTCTGCTTGATTACATTGCGCATATTGAAGTATCCGCGGCCGCCTTTTCTGCGTTTACGTCAGAATTTGTCGATCTGGCTAAAGTGCTTGTGTATTCGCTTTTGTATAAGCAGTTTGACAGCCAGGTGTTTTCAGAGATTATAGAAACGGAATGTGTCAAAAAACATAACCGTTCGTATCCGACCGAGCTGCTTGACCGGCAGACAGCGATAGACGAGGGAACGCTGCGAACCTGTCTTGCCAATAAGCAGGAAATTATCGCAATGGCGCGCAAAAAGATTTTAGAGCCGCTGTGGGACCGCATCTTGTCTGATGCGGAGCTTTCTCCCGATGAAAAGAATGTGCATACGTTTTTGTCTGAAAAATTCCTTAACCGGCTGAGTCTGCTCAACTGGTACCTTATCATTAAGTTTTTTAACACGGAAGGCTTTGCCGAAATCCTTCCTGTTTTACAAAACACGCTTGATGTGTATATGGAGAAAAGCCGGACGTCGGATTATATTGCGATGCTTCTTGCGGAACTGTCGTTCAGCTGTGAAAACGCAAATATTACAACGCTTGCGCGCGAGAAAATAGCCGATCGCGCGCATATCGCTTCTGCCGTAACTGACAGCACAGTCCGCGCAAAGCTGATACAGGAACTTGCGGCTCGTCAGCAGTTTATTTACGTGATGTGGACAATCGGCGGCGGCACAGGATCAATAGGCAAGCAGGGGCGGCTGCGGATTTCGCTGTATACGCATGACGATTCCGTTGATTCCTCAAAAATAGACGCGGCGCGCCTGAACGGAAAAACAGCCGGTCTTGCCGATTACTGCCGGGAACTGGCTCTGACGCAGAAAAATACGGACTTGTGTTTTTACTATTTGACCTGTCTTGACGAAATGTGTAAAAAGCGTAATATAAAGTTGGAATCAATGGTAAACCGCAGTACCGTAAACAATGTAACGATACTGAACCTGACAGTTAATTTTTAGTTTTCATGGAGCGGTTTTATCAACAGCTGTGTGCCGCCGGCGTGTTTGTATGCGCGCTTTTTGTTTGTTCGTGCGCGGATTCCGCTCCGTCGCTCGCCGCGGTATCGGCAAAGCTGATATGTGAGTATACCACGGCAGCTGATATGCCGGCAGTTTCGCTTTCGGTGTTTGTGCAGCCGATATCGCCGCCTGAGCGCGTCGATTCGCTGACGCTGATACATAACGCATCGAGACTTGAATGGCGGGTTTCGCATCCGGTAATTATCGGGAACGGGCGCACATCGGCGCAGGAAGGCAGCGCATGGGTCGGCAGCGGATTTATCATGCCGGCAAACGGCTGCAAATTGCCTTCAGGCGCATATACGGTTGTGTATACCGATTTGGCAGGGCGCACGGCGGTGCTTGAGTTTGCGCTTTGCGTATCCGAAAACCTGTACGAACTTACGGGCAGAGAAACAGCGGCGGAATACGGCGGGCACAGCAGCGCGGGGGTGCTTATTTATGCGGCGGACAACACGCTGCTGTACTGCGGTGAAAAAAAGCCTGAGTGGGATTCCTTTGAGCGCGTGCGGCTTGAGTACGAAAACGCCGCCTGTATTCGGGAATATATTGCCGTGCAGGATACCGATGTGATTTGTATTATGCCGGAGATGCCGCATGTTAGCTGAAACGCACGCGCTGCGCATTGCTGTGAGGAACGTATGAGCGACGAGCAGGGGACATCGCTGCGCACGATAAAGACGTTTGTGCTGCGCACGGGACGCATGACAGAATCCCAGATGCAGAACTACGCAGATTTATCCGTGCGCTGGTGTATACCGTTTAGTGATCACTATTTGAATTTTGCCGACATTTTCGGCAATACTAATCCGGTCGTTATTGAAATAGGATTCGGCATGGGGGCCGCCACCGCGCGTATTGCGCAGGAGCACGGCGACATAAATTATCTCGGCATAGAAGTGCACCGGCCCGGTATCGGGCGGCTGCTCGGCGAGATATACCGCAATGATTTATCAAATCTGTATATTATTGAACATGACGCGCTTGAAGTGCTTGAGTATATGATACCGGACGGCAGCGCTGCAGGCTTTCATATCTTTTTTCCTGATCCGTGGCCCAAAAAGCGCCATCACAAACGGCGGCTTTTGCAGCGCCCACGGACCGATCTTATTGCGGCTAAGCTTGAAAAAGGCGGGTATCTGTACGCCGTTACCGACTGGGAGCCGTATGCCGAATTCGCTCTGGAACAGCTTGAGCATACGCCGCATCTTGTCAATAAATACGGCGGCTTTGCGCCCAGACAGCTGTGGCGTCCCGAAACGAAATTTGAACGCAAGGGGCTGCAGGCGGAACGTGTTATACGGGAATTATATTTTACACGCAGGGATGATGAAAACTGATGAACGCGGTGCAGCGCATTAAGGAATTAGAGCGGCTGATTGCGCGCTATCAGCAGTCGTATTATAACAGCGAGGCAGAAATATCCGATGCGGATTTTGACGCGCTGTGGGACGAGTTAAAGCGCCTTGACCCTGCAAACGCGCTGCTGCAAAAAGTGGGCAGCGACACCGTGCGCTTTAAGAAGACCGCGCACCGTATTCCTATGGGCAGTCAGGAAAAAGCCGCCGACCCGCAGGCGTTTCTTGAATGGGCGGCTAAGCATCCGTATCCTGAGTATCTCGTTGAGTATAAACTTGACGGCGCGAGCATTGAACTGCAGTATGACGGCGGCGTATTTGCGCGCGCGGTAACGCGCGGCGACGGCACGGAAGGCGACGACATAACGGCTAACGTGCGCAAAATGCAGGGAGTGGTGCCGCAGCTGCTCAAAGACGGCGCGCCGGTGTCTTATACCGGCGGCGTGCGCGGCGAAGTAATCATGGAGCATGAGGTGCACCGTACGCTCTTTAGTGATAAGGCAAACTGCCGCAACGCCGCGAACGGCATCATGAAGCGCAAAGACGGCGAAGGCTGCGAGCATCTGCGCATTATCTGCTATGACGCATGGTTTGACGATGCTGGAACGCTCTTTGGCGATGAAGAACAGAAAATCGCGTGGCTTGCGTCATGCGGGTTTACGGTTGTGCCGCTGCATATCTGCAGGACGCCTGAGGAAGTAATTGAGTACCGCGGCAGGATAATGGAAATACGGAAAACGCTTGCGTATGATATAGACGGGCTTGTCGTAAAGGAACGCCGGATAGACCGTGAAGACGCGGCGCGAGCGCGGCCTGAGCGGCAGATCGCGTTTAAGTTCAGTCTTGAAGAGGCAGTGTCGGTGCTGCGGCAGGTGGAATGGAGCGAATCAGGCTCAACGTACACGCCGATAGGCATCTTTGATCCGGTGGAGCTTGCCGGTACGCTTGTTAAGCGGGCGAGCCTTGTCAATCCCAACACAATACGAAATCTTGGTATTAAAATCGGCAGCCACATCGTTGTTACCAAACGCGGGGAAATTATCCCTAAAATAGAAAGTGTTGTAACGCATCCTGACGAGCTGGAGCTGGAAAGCGATATACCGTTTCCGACGCGCTGCGGCACCTGCGGTGCTGTGCTTGCGGATGAAGGAACGCGCCTTATCTGCCCAAACGAGGCGTGCCCCAAACGAGTGCTGCACCGGCTTGCAAAGTGGATTGCGGTTCTTGATATACGGGATTTTGGCGACACGCTTTTAAAGGCGCTTTTTAATGCAGGGCGGCTGCGTTCGATAACCGATATATACACGCTGACCGAAAGCGAGCTTGCGCCTTTTTTTCTTACTGAGGAAAGCCGCTCAAAAGAGAAAGTATCACTTGGCGCAAGAAAAGTTATCAAATCTATCAGCGGCCGCACGGCTGTTTCGCTTGCGGTATTTATCGCGGGCTTTGATATTGAAGGAATAGGAGAGGTGCTTGTTGAAAAGCTTGCCGCCGCCGGTTTTGATACGCTTGATAAGCTGCTTGCCGCAAATGAAGAAGATATTGCATCAGTGCCCGGTTTTGGCGATATAACCGCGCATATGCTGCAAGACGGGCTTACCGAACATGCAGATGAAATGCGCGCGCTTGCGTCATCGTATATTACGATTTTGCCGTCGGCTGCGGCTGACGGCGCGCTTGCAGGCAAAAGTTTCTGTTTTACCGGAGAGCTTGGCGGCTTAAAGCGCGCCGATGCTGAAAAAATGGTAAAAGCCGCCGGCGGTGCGGTTAAGTCTTCGGTAACAAAAGATTTATCGTATCTGGTAACAAATAATGCGGCAAGCGGTTCGTCAAAAAACAGAAAAGCTGCGGAACTGGGTATTCCGATTCTTTCAGAAGCGGAGTTCAGGCGGCTTTTTGAACAGGAGGTGCGCCAATGAAAAAGCAAAGAAAAATACCGGCTGCGGTAAAGATTATCGCGATAACTCTGGCGGTGCTTGTTGTCTGTGCGGCGGGTGCGTGGCTGTATGTGTTTGCCGGCTGCCAGTCTGCCGCGCGTGTTTTGTCCGCGCCTGCGGCGTATACGCCGGTAAAATTCCGTGTGTTCGGTTCCGGCGCGTCAAGCATCAGCGCTCATTTTACGCTGTATGACGCTCTCGGAACGGAAATTGCGGCGGTAGAACGTTCGTGGAACGATAATTCGCTCGCGTTTGATTTTATTGCCGTGAGATTCGGCGAGGACGTTATTATGTTCCCGTATAAAATACGCGGCGGCAATGCGGAAAGCGCCGCTTCAGGCGTTGATCTTATCCGCTACTATGAACAGGACGGCAGCTGTCTTATGTATGGAGCGCTTGAAACAGAAGAACAGCGTGCGCTCGACACGCTGTTCTGGTACGCGGCGCATATTGTTCCCCGCTTTCCGTCAAAACACGGTGCGGTTGTGTCGCTTGAACTGCGCAACTGCCGCACCGGTTTGGAATATCACATCATAAGCCGCAGCAACGGCTCAGTTATGCTTGGAACTGAATGAAAAGTCAGCGGTAAAAAAATCAGGATCTACCGCTTCCATATTCAGCCGTACTTCCCAATGCAGGTGCGGGCCTGTTGCAAGACCTGTCGCGCCTGATACGCCGAGCTGTTCTCCCTGCCTGACAATTTGCCCCTCGCGCACAAGCAGCGAGTCCATATGATAGTATAAGCTGTACAGTCCCGGCAGATGCTCGATGACGACGCTCCAGCCGGTAGATATTCTGTTTTCTGCAAGAACAACTTTGCCTGCGCCGCACGCGGCAACCGGCGAACCGGTAGGTATGCCGTAGTCAATGCCAAAATGCAGGCTTTCTTCGCTTGTTCCGTCTGAGTATGCATATGTGCGCCTGTCTCCGAAAAACGAAGTGCGGCGCACTGCGTCGGTCGGGGGAGTAAACGGTTCCGTTTGATATACGGCGTCAGGATTGATCGTTTCAAGTATCGTATTGAGTTTGTTTATTTGGGCAATGCGTTCAGGGCTGTTGTCCGTGCGGATTCCGGTATTTCTGCTGTCAAGCGGAATAACCTCGCTGATAAACTCCTTCGCATCGATTTGTACCGGCAGCGAAAATTCCATTGTCTTTCCGCCGAACGCGTTGTACACAATTTGCAGTTCAATGCTGCCCGATTCCTGATAGGTAGAAAGCGGCACCGCCGCAAGAAACTCTTTTACGTGCTGATTGCCCGCGGCGCGGACAGGCACTGCGTAAAATTCGCACTGCCCGATAGACGGCAGTATAAGGAGCGCGCTGGTGAGTGCGTCTGCCTGTGCCGCGCTGCGATCGGTGCTTTCAAAGCGGAGGCGCACAAACACGGCCTCGCCGGGCTTTACCGTGTCGGTATACGACAGGGCTATCGTGTAGTCGTCTCCGTTGTAAAACGCATCGCGCGGCCATGCTGATGCAAGCCCGCACAGCAATAAGGCTATACAAAACAAACGGTGTTTTTTTTTCATGGTATAATCTCCTTTGTGCCGGAACATTCCATGGCGATAATATTCATTTGCGGTATTTCCATACCGTTAAAACAGTTTCGTTCAAGATGAAAAACGACGTCTGCCGCGTCCCGCACGGAAAAATCGCGGTTCAGCCGTTCCGCAGCGCCCCAGTATATTGCCGGCCATTTTATCTTGCCGCAGTCAAACGTTAGTTTGAGGTGCTGCCGCTCTGTTTTGCCGAGTATTTCGGCTGAAATAATACGGATGCCGCGCGAAAGAAAGACGAGCGGCGGGTTCTTTTCTCCGTACGGTTCAAGCGCGTCAATAACGGAC
>DXHG01000008.1 GCA_019113455.1 Candidatus Treponema faecavium
TGCCGACAATAAACGCATGCACCACGTGAGCGGCATCGGCGTACCGCTGCTTTTGTTCCCGCAGTTTTTCGCGCGCCTCCTGCTGCCCGCCAGCGGGAAACAGCTCCGCAATAAACCGTGAGTTCCTGACAGAAATCTCTGCACACGCGTACGCGCACAGCCTGCACAGCGCGCCGTTTTCAGCCATCAGCGCGCTCTTGAGCGCCGCGCTCCTCGGGCGCAGGCGTCTCGGGTGCGGGCGGAAGCAGTGGCGCCGGCTGCTCTGCCGCAGGCGGTTCAGAAGACAACGTACCGGTGCGCCAATCATAAAAACCGGTAACGGCAAGCACGATGTTTGCCGCGCCAAGATACGCGCTTACGCTCATGCAGCTGCTTGCCGCATACCGCAGCACTGTGTTTGCGGCACCGGAAGCGTCTGACAGGAACGCCGCAGCCGCAGCGCATACCGCCGCAAGCGCAAGCCACATGCCGCAGCAGCGGAGACAGAAGAGCAGAAGCTTAAGACGAAAACCGCGCAGGAGTTCCGCCGCCTTGCGAAGCGAAGCAAACACGGAAACCTCCGCGTGCGCCTGCATATAAAGGTAGACAAACGCATACCGCAGCGACATGCACACATACGAAGCGGCAACAAGCCCTGCAGAAACAAGCAGCGCCAAATCCATATTGAGCGCGGGCTCTCCGTTTTCTGTCTGTATCACAAACAGCGACGGCCAGCGCATAATCGCAAGCGAAACCGGCACCGAAAATACGCACAGCCACGCGAACATCGTTACATACATCATGAGCGTAGCGCCCGCTGCCTGCGGCCACACACGAAAACCGGCAAACAGGTTGCCCAGTATCGCGCGCTCCCCGCGGTACAGCCGCGAAAACAAAAAAAACAGCCCGTACAGGAATATGCCTGACAGGCATATTTCAGCGATAAGAACCGGAAGCACAAGCATCGCACCGCTGCCCGAGCCGAACACGAGCGGCGAAAGAATCACCGAAGATACAGCTGACAGACACACAATCATCACAAAAAGCGATGCGCATATTTTTCCCATCTGCGTGCGGAAACACTGCCGCACATTCCGGTATACCGTGTGCAGCTCACTCATGATTTTGCCCCTTTGCGCTGCGCGGCAGGAGCAGCACGACAGCATCAACTTCGCGCGCGGCCAGCCGCACGCCCTGCGCGCGCACGCTTTTTTCTTCAAAATCCTGCGCGGCAAAACGTTCTTCAAGAATCTTTGCCCGCGGTTTTGGCGTGTATTTAACAAGAAACGAGAACTTGGGCTTTGTATCAAGAAAGATAATTTCCATGCCGTCAGGCACGGCAAAATACTCACGGTTAGACAGATACTGCTCTATGCGGCAGCGCTTGATATAGGCGTAGCGCGTTTCAGGATCTCGGTATATAATCGTGAACACCACTTTCGACATGACTTCTTTATCTGCAAAACCGCAGTACCACATGCCTGTATCGACAAACAATTTTTCGGGCGCGGCGCATACCATGTACATGCCGCTGCGCCGCATAAAAAGAATACGGTCATACGGGGATACTTTCATGATTTCCGTACCGGTTGATACGGCTGTTCCCAGATAGCCTGCCACTGCATCATAGCGCAGCGCCAGATCGCGGCCCACGACTTCTTTAACGTCAACCGCAGAAAAATGCGCTATCGCGGTGCGCCGCTTTGTCTCTTCCGCGGGCAGCTTGGCAAGCAGCGCGTCAAGGCAGGAAACCGCATATCTCGGCAGGTCTTTTAAGAGGCGCGCTATTTCTTTAAGCCGCCGGTTTATTTCCTGCACTTCTTTGCGGTTTTTCTGTATGTCATACAGCGAAATGCGCCTGATGGGAATCTTTAAAAGCTTTTCTACGTCGTCCGGTACAACGGCGCGGATAAGTTCTGCCTGAAACGGCTCAAATCCGGTGATAACGGCTTTAAGCACCGCGGCTTCCGTTTTCATTTCTTCTATGCGCTTGTAAATGCGTTCTTCAATGAAAATGCGCTCCAATGTCCGCAAATGCAGCTTATCCGTCAATTCCTTTTGTTCAAGCTCAAGCTCGTCTTTCAGTATCTGCACCAGCTGACCAGCATGATGGCGTATAACATCTGGTACCGTCATCACCTGCGGCATATTGTCCTTGATAACGAGCAGATTGCAGCTGATCGAAAGCTCGCAGTCGGTAAACGCGTACAGCGCGTCAACGACGTCCTGCGAATACACGCCGCGCGGCAGCTTTATTTCTATTTCTACTTTTTCTGCAGTATAGTCGTTTATCGAAGCGATTTTTACTTTGCCTGAACGGGCGGCGTTTTCTATAGAAGCAATGAGGCTTTCTGTTGTCGTATTTGCCGGAAGCTCTGTTATGAGGATGCGTTTGGAGTCGCTGGTGTCCATTTTGGCGCGGGAGATTATTTTGCCGTTTCCGTCGCGGTAATCGCTCACGTCCATGAGGCCGCCGGTAATAAAGTCAGGAAACAGCTGAAACGGCCTGCCAAGCAGAAACGCTTTTTCCGCTTCGATAACTTCCCGCACGTTGTGCGGCAGTATGCGCGTAGACATGCCGACCGCGATGCCTTCTGCCCCGAGTATCAGCACCACCGGCAGTTTTGCCCGGAACACGACAGGTTCTTTGCCGCGCCCGTCATACGACGGCGTGTACTGCGTTATAGCCGGATTATAGAGAATATCTTTTGCAAGCGGCCGTATCCGACATTCGATATACCGCGAGGCGGAGGCTCCGTCTCCGGTATAGACATTGCCGAAATTCCCCTGCCGGTCAATAAACAGCTCCTTGTTTGCCAATACAACAAGCGCGGAATAAATGGAAGCGTCGCCGTGCGGATGATACTTCATACACTGACCGACAACATTCGCAACCTTATGGAATTTGCCGTCGTCCAGCTCAAACAGCGTGTGCAGAATACGCCGCTGCACCGGCTTGAGCCCGTCGCCAAGGTCGGGAATGGCGCGGTCGCGTATTACATAACTGGCGTATTCCAGAAAATTCTTATCAAACAGATTCTTAACAAATGCCATGCGGTGTTCCTATGCGTCAATGTCTTCAAGCAGATTATGCACGATAAACTCGCGGCGGCTCGGCGTGTTTTTTCCCATATAGAATTCAAGCAGCGCAGGAACATCTTTAAGCGCGCGGACTTCTACCGGTATGATGCGCATATCATCTCCGATAAACTGCCCGAACTCTTTGGGACTTATCTCACCGAGCCCTTTAAAGCGCGTTACTTCCGTTCCCGCGCCCAGCTCTTTTACTGCCTTGTCGCGTTCCGCCTCGCTGTAGCAGTACCGCGTGTCTTTTTTGGTGCGCACGCGAAACAGCGGCGTTTCAAGGATAAACACCCGTCCAGAAGTTACCAGCTCCTCAAAATACCCGAGAAAGAATGTCAGCAGCAGATTGCGGATATGAAACCCGTCGTTATCGGCGTCTGTCGCGATAATAATCTTAGCGTAGCGCAGACCTTCAAGATCATTTTCAATGCCGAGCGCCATCATCAGGTTATACAACTCCGCATTCTTGTAAATATCCGCCCGTTTCTTGCCGTACATGTTTTCAGGCTTGCCGCGCAGGCTGAATATCGCCTGCGTCATCACATCGCGGGAGCCGACCATTGAGCCGGACGCGGAATCGCCTTCCGTTACGAAAATCATTGAGTTTTCGCCTTTTACGCCGTCATCAAGATGATACCGGCAGTCTTTGAGCTTGGGTATCTTAAGCGCAATCTTTTTTGCCGCTTCTTTTGCTTCTTTCTTTACCGCATTCAGTTCGGTACGCAGCCGCTCGTTTGCCGTAATCTTTTGCTCAAGCATTTTTGCCGCGTCAGCATTCCGGTGCAGCCAGTCGTCAACGGCGGCTTTTGTTTCAGACACAATCCAGCCGCGCACGTCGGTATTGCCCAGCTTGTTTTTTGTCTGGCTCTCAAATACCGGATCCCGTACTTTAACCAGCACCGCGGCGGTCATGCCCTCGCGGACATCCTCGCTTTTATAGCTCTTGCGGAAAAACTCATTCACGCCTTTCAAAAAGCCTTCTTTGAACGCCGACAGATGCGTGCCGCCGTCTGACGTATACTGCCCGTTTACAAACGAAAAGTAGTTTTCTCCGTATGCGTTTGAATGAGTAAAGGCAAATTCCAGCTGAGGCCCTTTGTAATGGCCGATGTCGTACAGCGATTCTCCTTCCATCTCTGTTTTCAGCAGGTCAAGCAGACCGTGCTCGCTTTTGTACCGCTGTCCGTTGCAGGTAAGTTCAAGTCCCATGTTCAGATAGGCGTAGTTCCACAGGCGCTTTTCTACAAACTCCATGTTGTACGCATAATTATGGAAAATCTCGCTGTCAGGCACAAACTCGACAAATGTGCCGTCAGACACGCCCGCTTTTACCGTACCTGTCCGGCTGCTCTTTAAGACGCCGCGCTCAAACACCGCTTCCGCGCACGCGCCGCCGCGCACTGATATAACCTTAAAATAAGAAGACAGCGCGTTTACCGCCTTGGTGCCGACACCGTTAAGCCCGACCGAAAACTGAAATACGTCGTCGTTGTATTTTGCGCCGGTATTGATTACCGATACGCACTCGACAACTTTCCCCAGCGGTATGCCCCGCCCATAATCGCGCACCTTTACGCGGGAACCCTCTATCAGCACATCGATGCGGCTCCCGTTGCCCATAATGAATTCGTCAACGGCGTTGTCGATTATTTCCTTTAACAATATATAAATGCCGTCATTCTGATTTGAGCCGTCGCCCAGCCGCCCGATATACATACCCGAACGCAGCCTGATATGCTCAAGCGGGCTGAGTGTCTGTATCTTTGACTCATCATATATGCCTGATTGCTGTATGCCTGACGCGCCTTTTTTTATATTCTCACCCATTGCTGTACTATACCACAGACACAAAAAAAACGCCACGGCATACACCGCGGCGTTTTATATCAGCAGAGCACTGCGTTATTTTGCAATAACGCGAGCCATTTCAAGCACTTTGTTTGAATAACCCCATTCGTTGTCATACCAGGAGATAAGCTTTACGAATGTAGGATCAAGCATGATGCCTGCTTTTGCGTCGAAAATAGACGTTTTGGGGCAGTTGCGGAAGTCTGTTGAAACAACAGCGTCTTCCGTATAACCGAGCACGCCTTTCAGCTCGCCTTCGGAAGCGGCTTTCATCGCGGCGCAGATTTCTTCGTATGTTGTGGGCTTCTCAAGCTCTACCGTCAGGTCAACGACAGACACATCCGACGTGGGAACGCGCATTGACATACCGGTCAGTTTGCCGTTCAGCGCGGGAAGCACCTTGCCGACTGCTTTCGCAGCGCCGGTTGAAGACGGGATAATGTTTTCAAGGATACCGCGTCCGCCGCGCCAGTCTTTCTTTGAAGGACCGTCAACAGTCTTCTGTGTCGCAGTAGCGGCGTGCACCGTTGTCATCAGACCGCGCTTTACACCGAACTTTTCATGGATAACCTTGGTAAGAGGAGCAAGACAGTTTGTCGTGCAGGAAGCGTTAGAAATAATATCCTGTCCCGCATATGTTTCGTGGTTTACACCATATACGAACATCGGAGTTGCGTCCTTTGAAGGAGCAGACATAATAACTTTCTTTGCACCGGCTTTGATGTGAGCACGGGCTGTTTCGTCAGTCAGGAACAGACCTGTTGATTCAACGACAACGTCTGCACCGACTTCATTCCATTTCAGCGCGGAAGCGTCTTTTTCTGCAGTCAGGCGAATCTTTTTGCCGTTTACGATCATGTTGCTGCCTTCAAGGCTCACATCATGAGTAAAAGGACCGTGAACAGAATCGTACTTCAGCATATAAACCAGGTAGTCCGGATCAAGGAGATCGTTAATACCTACAATTTCGATGTCGTTGCTGAAGTTCTCAACTGCAGCGCGGAAAACCATGCGGCCAATGCGGCCAAAACCGTTAATACCAACCTTAACCATGTCTAGCACTCCTCATAAAAGTGATTTAATACATAAATTGTACGCAAACAGTTCCTTTATGTCAATCCAAGAACTGCATACTTGCCAAAAACATATGCTAATCGTCTTTTTTTCTGTCCAGATAGCCTGAGTCTTCAAGATATTTGCGCCGCGTGATAATTAAATCAATCAGCTCCTGATACATATTGTAATCAACTTCCAGCGCAATCGGCAGGATAAAAAATTCCGTTTCATCGCAGTACCGCTCTATAAATTCAGGACTTGTTACAAAGCCCAGACTTATCATATTGCTGATGCGGTCGGCGCATTTGAGTATCTTCGCTTTGGTGCTGCCGTGCTCAATGATATGGCGCAGGAACTCGCTTTTCAGCTGTCCTTCCCGCTTTGTTACCTCAAGAATCAGCTCATACACGAGCCCCGACTCAGCGTCGGCTTCAAGAATAAGATTGCGGTTGAACTCAGGAATATCTTCCACAACGTCATGAATCAGCGCCGCCTTTAAAAGAACGCTGTCAATATAACCGTAGTCGATGAGAATACCCATCGTGTCGATCTGATGCCTGAACATGTTCCCGCCGGAATGGCGGCGTTTACCTATGAGCGCCGTGGCCAGCTGCATATACGGGGCAAGATTGATCCCCTTAAGATGCAGCATATCCTGATCTTTCATCTGCATAGACATCCCCCTTACACACCTGCGGTACTACATACTCTCAAGATACGAAGAAAGCTTTTCTATCCGGCGCTCCGCCCTGCTGCGCTTTTCGCGCTCCGCGGCAACGATGTCAGGCGGCGCGTTTTGCGCGAACTTGCCGGAGAGCTTTGCTTCCGTCTTTGCAAGAAATTTCCGCTCATTTTCCAGCTCTTTGCGGAAACGCTCGGCTATCTGCTGCGCGTTTATGCTGCCTTCGATCATCACAAACACTTCAAAACCGGAACCCACCGCACCGACCGCCTGCGCAGGCTTCGCGCTGACAAACGACACCTGAGAAGCGCCTGCAAGCAGCTGTATAATGTCTGTTTTTTCGCGGCAGACTTCCGCATCGCTTCCGGGCGCAACAAGCACGGCAAGATGCAGCTTGACGTCAGGCGCGATACCGCATTCCGCACGCAGCGTGCGCACCGCGCGTATGAGCTCCTGCAGTACGCCGAAACGCGCGGAAACCGCTGCATCAGCGCGGGCCTCGCAGGGCTCAGGATACGGCGCGTAAATGAGCTTGTCCGTATATTCGGTACTCGGCAATACCCGCAGCGGATACGGGCTGCAGCAGCCCTGCGAGGCCGCGGCCTCTGCCCTGCGCTCGGCAATCACGGCGAGCGGCAGCTTGCCGTATATTTCTTCAGTTACAAACGGCAGATACGGATGCAGAAGCCGGAGGCTTTCTTCAAGCACATTGAGCAGCACAGAAACAGCGCGGTTCTTTTCCGCATCGTCCCCATTGCGGAACGAAAGCTTTGTTGCTTCCACATACCAGTCGCAGAAATCGTTCCAGAAAAACTCATACAGCGCCTGCGCGCCGTCGTTGTACCGGTAGCTTTCAAGCGCGCTGCGCGCTGCGCGCGCCGCCTCGTTAAGCTCCGCGTAAATCCAGCGGTCAAGCTCCGTCAAATCGGCGTCCGTTACCGCGGCGAGCTCCCTGCCTTCAAGGTTCCCCAGAATATAGCGTGATGCATTCCATATTTTATTGGCAAAACGGCTGCCGAGCTTAAACGATTCTTTGTCAACAAGAATGTCCTGTCCCTGCGCGCACAGGAATCCGAGCGTAAACTTAATCGCGTCGGAACCGTATTCTTCTATCAGTTCAAGCGGGTCAAGCCCGTTGCCGAGGCTCTTGCTCATCTTGCGGCCCTGCTTGTCGCGCACAAGACCGTGTATATAAATATCGCGGAACGGAACAGTACCGGTAAACTCAAGCCCCGCCATGACCATACGGCTCACCCAGAAAAAGATAATGTCATATGCCGTAACCAGCGCCGTCGTCGGATAAAACCGCGCCAGATCGGCAGTCTGCTCAG
Source organism: Candidatus Treponema faecavium (assembly GCA_019113455.1). Taxonomy (GTDB): domain Bacteria; phylum Spirochaetota; class Spirochaetia; order Treponematales; family Treponemataceae; genus Treponema_G; species Treponema_G faecavium. The sequence continues at coordinate 7,981 of DXHG01000008.1, forward strand.
GCCAGCCCAATGTGGAAAACGGCCACAGCCAACTTGAAAACCACGTATCAAGCACATCGGGATCCTGGTTCAGCTGTTCCGCGCCGCAGCGACAGCGCGGACATTCCGCCGGATCCGTGCGCGAAACGATCATTTCGCCGCAGTTTTTGCAGTACCATACCGGAATCCGGTGTCCCCACCACAGCTGGCGGCTGATGCACCAGTCGCGGATATTCTCCATCCAGTGCGCGTACGTGTTTTCCCACTTGCGCGGGTAAAACACGATATCGCCATTGCGCCACGCTTTGAGCGCCTTATCGGCAAGCGGGCGCATTTTCACAAACCACTGCTCGCTCACATACGGCTCGACAACCGTGCCGCAGCGGTAGCAATGCCCGACCGAATGCGTTATCTCTTCTTTTCCTTTAAACAGGCCCTGTTCTTCAAGCGCAGCGATAACCGCCTTGCGCGCCTCGGCGCAGCTCATGCCGCGGTACAGTTCCGGCACTGCCTCGTTCAGCGTGCCGTCGGGGTTAAGGATATTGATAATCTCAAGGTCATGCCGCCGCGCTATTTCCCAGTCGTTGGGGTCATGGGCGGGCGTAATCTTTACCGCGCCGGTGCCGAACGAGCGGTCTACATACGAATCGGCGACAACCGGAATCGTGCGGCCGGTAAGCGGGAGCTTTACCCGCCTGCCGATCAGCGCCTGATAACGCGGATCATCGGGATGCACGGCAACGGCGGTATCGCCAAGAAGCGTCTCGGGGCGCGTCGTAGCGATTTCGATGCGCGTGCCCCCGGGGAATACTGAACCGTCTTCAAGCGCAGTCGGAGGAATCGAGCCGCCGTCGGCTATTTCATAATAAATATGGTACATGCCGCCCGGCGTATCCGTGTGGTCAACCTCATCGTCAGCGAGCGCCGTGCCGCACGACGGGCACCAGTTTACCAGATAATTACCCCGATAAATGAGCCCCCGTTCGTACAGCGTTACAAAGACTTCGCGCACCGCGCGCGAAAGCCCCTCGTCCATCGTAAAGCGCTCGCGGTCCCAGTCAACGCTGTTGCCCAGCTTGCGCTGCTGCTCTGCGATAATATCGTGGTGTTCTTTTTTTACCTGCCACGTACGCTCAAGAAATTTTTCGCGCCCCACATCGCGGCGCGACAGTCCTTCTTTTTTGAGACGGCGCTCAACCACATTCTGCGTCGCAATGCCGGCGTGATCGGTGCCGGGCACCCACAGCGTATCGTCGCCTTTCATGCGGTGATAGCGCACCGCAATATCCTGCAGCATATTATTAAGGCCGTGCCCCATGTGGAGCACACCCGTTACATTAGGAGGAGGAATAACAACCGTAAACGGCGTACCGGCATCGCCGCGGTGCAGCGGGCACGCCGCATCGCTTCTCGGCTTAAAGTATCCATGAGACGCCCAGTCAGCGTAAATGCGTTCTTCAAAATCTTTGGGGTTATACGCTTTATCAAGCTCGATACCTTTCATGTAATACGACCTCTATGCAATTTTCCACAGGTATTTTATCGGATTCTGCGGCGCTTTTCAACATCGGGCGACAGGCGGTATATGCACGCTGCACGCGCACTGTTTCTTTGCAGTCCGTATACTGATTCTGTGTTTATTGCGCTGTTTCATAGCGTCTTCCGGTTTGCAGCGGGCTGACACTTGAATGAAAACGAGCGGCGCAGGGCAATAACAGATTTCCCGTTTAAAAAATAAAAATTTGCCGATGGCTAAATTTTATTTTGCCGTTTATCAGACATGAATTTTGCCGATGGCCAGCGGCGCACTTGCCGATTGCAATTTTTTAGTTTGCCGTCGGCAAATGAAACGTTTGCCATCGGCAAGTGTCTCGCTGGCCGACGGCAAATTTCTTACCGGATAAATGGCAAAATTCTTATTTGCAATCGGCAAATTTCTCGTCTTCCATCGGAGGGCTCAAGCCCCCTGCAGATCACCGGCAAGCAGCGCCGCTTCTACTGCGTCTATCACGCAGTCGGGCGTGGACGCGCCGGCAGTCAGGCCCACGCACGAAAGTGCATAAAATTCACGCGGTATTTCTTCCGCCTGCTCTATCAGCGCCGCGCGCGCAAAACATTCTTTTGCTGTCATGTACAGCCGCTGCGTATTAGCGGAATGTCTGCCGCCGATTACGAGTACGCCGTCAACACGGCCCCGCAGCGCAAGCAGCGCGTCCTGACGCTGCACCGTAGCCGGGCAAATCGTGTCGAATACGTGAAGCTGCGCAATAGAACCGCGCAGCACGGACGAAATAGCGTCATATTCCGCGCGGCTTATCGTCGTCTGACTTATGAGCACCGCGCGCTCAGGACAGAAACCGCCGGCGCATAACGTTTTTGCCTCTTCAGCGCTGCCTACAATAACGCAGCGTTCGCAGTATCCGGCAATGCCGGTTACTTCGCCGTGGTTCTTTTCTCCGGCGATAATCACGGTATACCCTTTTGAGCCGAAATCAGCCGCACGTTTCTGATTTACGAGCACGCGCGGGCATGTCGCGTCAATGATTGTACAGCCTTTTGCTGCAAGCAGCGCTTTTGTCTGCGGGGGCACCCCATGCGCCCGCAGTATCACGACCGGCCCCGCTCCTTCCGCCGCAGGCTCAAGCACGTGCGCCATATCTTCAGAAAGCACGCACACGCCTTTTTTTTCAAGGGACGCAAGCGCGCTCGTATTATGTATCAGCGGGCCAAGCGTAAAAACACGGCGCTGCGGAAAATCAGCCGCCGCCTGTTCCGCCATTTCAACCGCACGGCGCACTCCCATGCAGTACCCCAGTATATCGGCTCTCACCGCCGATGGAATCTGTTTCATGCCTGTACTATAATACGCCTGCCTGCCGCTCTGCAATAAAACAGCACGGCAGTACGTGCCAAAATACCGATATATAGAGAAAAATATTCCGATAATAAACGCATGAAAAAATACTGTCTGTGTCTGTATGCACTGTTCGCTGCGGGGATCTTTTCTGTCTACGGATTTGCCGGCAATCTGCTTGAATGCAGTTTTTCGCTCGGTTCCGGGTTTCCCCTGTATTCCGAACAGACAAAACAAACACGCAGCATACATATGGAAGGTGTTACGCAGCAGCGCGTCATCCTCTGCATGGACGCGGGGCTCAGTCTGCTGCTTGGCAGCAATATACGGTTTAAAGCGGGCGCTGTTTCCGTGCAGGATTATGTGTTTTCGGGCAGCCGCTACGCGCATTTTATCGATTACGCCATATACGGCGGATTCAGAATTTTTCCTGCAAACAGCGGCTTTAATTTCGGCGTTGACTATCTGCTCTCACAGCGCACCGATTTCTTCGGCGGCGGACAGCAGGGCGCGTACCGCACGCACACACCGTGGGGAAATGGGTTTCGCATACTGGCCGAGTATGATTTCCATAACGGCAGACAAGGGCTTGCCCCCGCACTTTGCATTAACTGGCGGTGGGTGCCGCGCGGCTCATATGGGATAGACAACTATCTGATGCTTGCGATAAAACTGTCGTATCTGTAAAACAATACGTATGAAGCATCCTCTGTGTCCCGTGTGCACGCACTGCGGCTTATGCGAAAGCGGCGCCCGCTCCATAAAAATAACAGGCAGCACCGAACCGGACGCGTTCCAGCCGGAGCCGCCCCGCAGCGGGTATGGCCTTGCAATAGACGTTGGCACAACGACCGTCCATGCTGTCTGCTGTGATCTGAAAAACGGTGCTGTTGTGTCGCAGGCCGGCGTGCTGAACGAACAGACGAGGTACGCAGCGGATGTGATTGCGCGTATGCAGTACGCATCGCAGCCTGGCGGAGCGGAGGCATTGCAGCAGGCGGTTAAGCAGAGCATCTGTACGGCAGCTGCTGCATGCCTGGCAGCAGCTGCATGCCTCGTGCCCGAAACGCCTGAAGAAATAGTCATAACCGGAAATACCGTCATGCTGCATCTGCTATTCGGGTACGATACCGCCCCGCTCATGCAGGCGCCGTTTTGTCCGCAGACGCTGTTCGGCGCGGAGCTTCCGTTTGCGTGTACCGCGGAACAGGAAAACGGCGCACCGCCTGCAGGCCGCGCCTATGTGCCTCCATGCGTGTCGGCATTTGTCGGCGCAGACACGGTCTGCGCGGTGCTTGCCGCGCAGCAGAGCATACCGGATACTGATTTTGTGCTGCTTGACATCGGCACAAACTGCGAAATCGCCTGTTACGACAACAGCGCGCAGCAGCTGTACTGTACCGCGGCGGCGGCGGGGCCCGCATTTGAAGGCGGCGGCATAAGCTGCGGTATGCCGGCTCTTCCCGGCGCGATTGCCGACGTGCGCTGTGCAGACGGCGCCATCACTATCAGCACCATCGGCGGCGAAAACGCGCGCGGCATCTGCGGAAGCGGCTTGCTGAGCGCCGCCGCAGAGTTCCTGAACGCAGGGCTCATCTCTCCGGAAGGCACAATCACCAAGCGCAATTCCGCATACGCTGCGTATCTGCGGCGCAGCAGCACCGGCGAGCTTGCGCTGCTGCTTGCAATGAACGGCGCACAGCCGGTTCTTATCACACAGAGCGACATACGCAATTTGCAGTACGCGGCGGCGGCTGTTGCCGCGGGAACGCAGACGCTCCTCTGCAGCGCGCACAAATCAGACTGGTTGGGAACTGTCGCCGTATGCGGCGGTTTTGGCGCAAACATACAGGCGGCGGACGCGCAGAGAGTCGGCCTCATCCCGCCGCATACGGCGCATATCGCCCGCTCATTCGGCAACGCGGCGGCAAGAGGCGCGCTGCTCCTGCTGCTTAAGCCAAGCCTCAGACAAACTGCCGCACAGCTTGCGCAAAACGCCTGCGCACTGCAGCTTGCAGACAACGCCTTTTTTCAAGAATCTTTTATCAGGCACATGCGGTTTCCTGATCAATAAATAACACGAAATAACAGGCGTCATAAAAAAAGCTGTTCACTACTGAACAGCTTTTTTTATGACGTTTACCGCGCGTATTCAATAATCCGCGTTTCACGGATCATCGTAAGCTTGATGCGGCCCGGATACCGCAGGTCTGTTTCTATCTGTTTGGCGATATTCCGCGCCAGCTCCTTAACCTCGCTGTCAGGTATTTTTTCGTTATTCACGAGGATGCGGAGTTCGCGGCCCGCCTGAATCGCGTATGCCTTTTCAACACCGCTGAACTTCTCGGCAAGCGTTTCAAGGTTTTCCAGCCGCTTCACGTAATTATCCATCGTTTCCCGGCGCGCGCCCGGCCGCGCAGCAGAAATAGCGTCGGCAATCTGCACAATAACGGCCTCGATGCAGTTCGGCTCAATATCATTGTGATGCGCGCCTACCGCATTGATTACGCGCGGATCCTCGCCCATCTTCCGAGCCATATCCATACCGAGCTCGGCGTGATTCTGATCGGAATCGCTTTCGGCTCCCTTGCCGATATCGTGCAGCACCGCCGCCCGCTTGGCAATTTCCCGATTCGCGCCTATCTCGGCGGCAAGCATACCGGCAATAATGGCGACCTCGCGCGAGTGATTAAGCACGTTCTGTCCGTAACTCGTCCTGAAATACAGGCGGCCAAGCGCGCGCACGCCGTCCTGGCTCATATTGTGGATACCGAGGTCAAACAGAACGCGTTCGCCTTCTTCGTAAATCTTCTGCTGTATCTCGCGCGTTACTTTCTGCACCACTTCCTCGATGCGCGCAGGATGAATACGGCCGTCGGTAATAAGCCGCTCAAGAGAGACCTTTGCTATTTCTTTGCGCACCGGATCAAAGCACGATATGACGACCGCCTCAGGAGTGTCATCGATAATGATGTCCACGCCCGAAAGCGTCTCCAGCGTGCGTATATTGCGCCCCTCGCGCCCGATAATGCGGCCCTTCATTTCATCGCTCGGCAGAGATACCGTCGCTACGGTAATGTCGCTTGTCGTCTCCGTCGCGATGCGCTGAATCGTGGCGATAAGGATATCGCGCGCTTTCTTTTCAGACGCAAGCTGCGCTTCCTGCTCGATTTTGTTCAAGAGCGCCTGCGCATCATGCCGTGCCTCGTTTTCGAGGTTCTGGATAATCAGTTTTTTAGCGTCTTCCGCCGTCAAACCAGAGATCCGCTCCAGTTCCTGCCGATACCGTTCTTCCTCACCGGCAAGCAGTTCCTCTTTTTTTGCAATCTGCATTTCGCGCGCGGCACATTCCTGTTCCTGCTTGTCAAGACTCTGCACGCGCTTTTCAAGCGACTCTTCTTTCAGAGTAAGCCGCCGCTCAAACCGCTGCAGTTCCCCGCGCCGTTCCCTGTTCTCCCGCTCCTGCTGGTTCCGTTCCCGAATGAGTTGATCTTTCGCCTCTAATAAAATTTCTTTTTTCTGTGCTTCTGCTTCTTTTATAGCGTCCTGTTTTACCCGTTCCGCTCTCTGTTCGGATGCAGATAGTTGAAATCTGGCATACAGCCACCGAATAATCCATCCAAGAACAATTCCTACAAGGGGGAGACCGATCATGAGTACAATGTTCATAGATATGTCTCCTTATTTATATAGTAAAGAAATGTTCGATTAAAAATACCATAACAAGGATATATTGTCAAACAGAAATATGACAAGCGGCGCAGCTGGGGAGGCAGCAGGTTTCCGTTTATATGTTTTTTGCTTTCGCCGTCCGTCCTGCGTGCGTGTTTCGGTATTCCCGCGGCGTGCAGTTATAAAAACGCTTAAACAGCCTGGCAAAACTGCTCTGACTGTCAAAGCCGGAACGCAAGGCGATTTCTGAAATGCTCTGCATGGGTTGTTTTACCAGCATTTCTGCGCTTTGCAGTATCCGGTAGCGAAGCAGATACTGAATAGGCGAACACTGGATTGTCTTTTGGAAACAGCGCAGACATTCCCGTTCGCTGACAGCGGCCGCTTTCGCGATATCGGAAAGAGAAAGATTATGCGCAAAATTTCGGTGAATACAGGAAAGCATTTTTTTCATGCGCAGGCTGTCCTGACTCTGCGGAACAGGCGTCGTGTTCAGCTTCTCCTCATACGCCGCATAGACTGAAAAACAGATGCGCGACAGGTTTTCGCGCACGATAAATTCAAAACCGGGCGCTTCTTGGACAATCGCGTCAAATGCGCGCGAAAACCAGCCTGATATGTCAGCAGCTGTTCCATCAGTGCAGTACGCGGAAAACGACGGGCAAGATACCAGCGGGCGCATATATTTCTGAGCAAATACCGAATCGTCCCTGCCTGCGACAAGCGATGGACTGAACACGAGCGAATGGAGCACGCACTCCGGAGCGGCCGCCGCGTAATGCAGCACGTTCGCATTGATGACGATGCAGCCGCCCTGCTCCACAAGGAATGACTGCGATGGTATCTGCACATTCATCCGGCCTTGTGCAATACGGATAATTTCAAGCTCTTCGTGCCAGTGCCACGGAACAGTGTCTTCAGGTTTTTCCGTGTGATAAGACTCGTAGCCCGCGCAGGGAAAGTCAAGGCTGCCGTGCGGCTGCAGTTCTTTTGACGCTTTATTCAGATTAAGACCGCATTTTTGCAATGCCATAGTGTTCCGTATGCTCCTTGGCGGTTTTATGCCAGTATATGGCTAAAAATAAGTTGTTTCTAGTGCCGACGGGCGATATGCTTATATTAGCTCTAAACCATATGGAGGCTGCAGCATGTTTCAGCTCTTACTAGTGATTATTTATCTGGCGTTTATCAGCCTTGGGCTGCCGGACTCGCTTCTTGGTTCCGCGTGGCCGACTATGTATCAGGAATTGGACGTTCCGGTCTCGTATGCCGGCGGCATCTCCATGATTATCGCCGCCGGAACAATCATCTCAAGTCTGCAAAGCGACCGCCTCACTAAAAAACTGGGAACCGGCAAACTCACCGCACTCAGTGTGCTCACGACGGCGGCGGCGCTGTTCGGGTTTTCCGTGAGCAATAGTTACGCCGCACTGTGCGTGTGGGCAATCCCCTACGGTCTCGGGGCAGGCAGTGTAGATGCGTCGCTGAACAATTATGTCGCGCTCAATTATTCAAGCAGGCACATGAGCTGGCTGCATTGCATGTGGGGCGTAGGCGCCTCCCTCGGCCCTTCCATCATGGGATACGCGCTGACCGGCGGACAAAGCTGGCATATGGGATACCGGTATATTTCCATTTTGCAGGTGATACTGACTGCGGTGCTCCTTTTCAGCCTGCCGCTCTGGAAAAAGCGAAGCGCTCCCGCCGGAGAAGCTCACGGCCGCGCGGAAAAACCGCTTGCGCTGCGCGAGATTATCGCCATACCGGGCGCCAAAGAAATTATGGTTACGTTTTTCTGCTACTGCGCTCTTGAACAGACTGCCGGATTATGGGCGGCAAGCTACCTCGCGCTGCAGCGCGGGCTTGGCGCGGAAACAGCTGCCTCGTTTGCGGGCATGTTCTTTATCGGAATTACTGTTGGAAGAGCCGCCAGCGGATTTATAACGATGAAGCTGAACGATACGCAGATGATACGGCTTGGTCAGGCGATTACAGCGTGCGGAATTGCGTGTCTGTTTCTGCCGTTCGGCAGCCTCGCCGCCTTGGCGGGGCTTGTGCTCATTGGATTAGGCTGCGCACCGATATACCCGTCGATTATCCATTCCACGCCGGATACATTCGGAGCCGATACATCGCAGGCCATGATCGGCGTGCAAATG
>DXHG01000086.1 GCA_019113455.1 Candidatus Treponema faecavium
TTTGCGGATGCAGGCGTGTCGTCGACCACCAAGGGCGAAACGCTCGCCGATACAATCCGTGTCGCTGCGGCGTACGCAGACGTGATTGCGATGCGCAATCCAAAGGAAGGTTCCGCGCTGCTTGCGTCTCAGTATTCCCGCGTTCCGGTAATCAACGCCGGAGACGGCGGACACCATCACCCGACACAGACGCTTACCGACATGCTCACGATACGCGCGCTTACAGGCAGTCTTGGCGGGCACGTTATCGGCGTGTGCGGCGATCTGAAATTCGGCAGAACCGTGCACAGCCTCTGCAAGGCGATGAGCCGCTATCCGGACAACCGCTTTGTGCTTATCAGCCCCGCGGAGCTTTCCGTTCCCGACTACATAACGGAGCAGGTGTTTAAGAAAAACGGCGTGCGGTTCTCTTCGGCGGAGCGGCTGGAGGACGTTATCGGCGAGCTTGATATCTTATACATGACGCGGGTGCAGCGGGAACGGTTCTTTAACGAACAGGACTATATCCGGCTCAAGGACAGCTATATACTTGACCGCGCCAAGATGAAGCTCGCCAAAAAATCGCTCATTGTGCTGCATCCGCTGCCGCGGGTAAATGAAATTGCGGTGGAAGTAGATGACGACCCGCGCGCCGCTTATTTTAAGCAGGTGCGCTACGGGATGTTCGCGCGCATGGCGCTTATCGCAAAACTCACAGGAGCTCTGTAATGCTGCATGTAGACACAATAAAAAACGGACTGGTAATAGATCATATCCGCGCCGGCTGCGGGCAGCGCATTTTTTCGTGGCTGGGTCTCGACAAAGCGCCGTTCTGCGTTGCGCTGATTATGAATGTATCGTCAAAGCAGATGGGCAAGAAAGACATCATTAAAATAGATAACATTATCGATATTGATTATTCGGTGCTGGGGTTTATCGATCCTAATATCACGGTAAACGAAGTACAGGACGAAAAAATCGTGCGCAAAGTGTCGCTTTCGCTGCCGGAGCGCGTCGAAAACGTGATTGTCTGCCGCAATCCGCGCTGCATAACGAGCACGGAGCGGTATGTAACGCAGGTGTTTAAGCTTTCTGACCGCGAAAAGGCGGAATACCGCTGCGCATACTGCGACGAAGCGTATCATCCCGGTGCAGGCGGTGAACTCTGATGCTGCTGTACAATGTGCGTCTTGTTGACGAATGCAGCGACTGCCGCGGCGCGCTGTGCATACGGGACGGTCTGATACACAGTGTGCACCAGGGCGTGTGCGCACAAGCGGACGCGCGCCGCCTCGCGGCGGCGCTTGCTGACACGGAGCTTATCGACGGCGGTTCGCTTGTGCTTATGCCGTCGTTTATCGATATGCACGCGCATTTTCGCTATCCCGGACAGCCGGAAAAAGAAACGCTTGAAACGGGGCTCCGCGCCGCGGCCGCAGGCGGATTCGGCACGCTCGTGCTCATGCCGAACACGGTGCCGGTCGTGTCTTCGGCTGCCGACGCGCTTTCGGTGCAGCGGGATGCGGCGGCGTACGGGCTTGCCGATGTGTATCAGTCGATGAGCATCACAGCCGGTTTTGACGGGGAGACGACGGCGCATCTGGAAGAAATTCCGCTTGACCGCGCGTCTGCTTCTTTTATTCCGCTTGTTACGGAAGACGGGCGCGACGTTGCGTCCGCAGCGGTGCTGTTTTCTGCAATGCAGTGCTGCGCCGTGCGCGGCGTCGTTGTGTCGTGCCACAGCGAGGATGCTTCACTTGCATTACAGGCGCGGGCGTTCAGGCGGAATGCGCTCGCGCTGCTTGCGCGCGGCGGCGATGAACCCTGCCGCATCGCGGAAAACGCGCTCAGGCAGGCGAACGAGCTGCTCGCACTTGCCGAAGACACGGCAACGGAACGGAATCTGCTTGCTGCGGAAGCCGCCGGCTGCCGCGTGCATATTGCGCACGTGAGCACTGCGCGCGCTCTTGATGCGGTGCGCCGCGCCAAGCGGCGGCGGCCCGCAATGGTAACGTGCGAAGTTACGCCGCACCATCTCGCCCTCTGCGCCGAATCGGCACAGACGCTCCGCGCGCTCGTAAACCCGCCGCTTCGCAGCGAGGCGGACCGGCAGGCGGTGATTGAAGCGCTCTGCGACGGCACGGTGAACGTTATCGCAACGGATCACGCGCCGCACACAGCGGCTGACAAGGCTGCCGGAGCGCCGGGATTCAGCGGGCTTGAGACCGCGTTCGGCGTGTGCTGCACGCAGCTTGTGCACGCGGGACATATGACGCTCTGCCGTCTGTCTCGGCTTATGTCCGCAGAGCCCGCGCGCATACTCGGCCTTGACAGAGGCCCGTGCCCCAAAGGGCGGCTTTTGCCCGGCTATGCGGCTGACGCAGTGCTTGCTGATCCTGATGCGGAGTGGTCGGTTAACGCGGCGGCGTTTGAGTCGCGCGGCAAAGCGACCCCGTTTGACAAGGCTCTCCTTACCGGCAAAGTGCGCGCCGTACTGCGCCGCGGCCGGTTCGTCTACCGTGATGCAGACGCGGGCGTCATAGACACTGTGATGCGCCGCTTATAGTCTTTCCAGCCTGCGGCCTGCCGGTAGGCGTCGACGCGTGCGGCAGGCACGTGTATCTCCGTATTTAAAGGAATCGATTCAAACGCGGCGGCTCCCAGTTCAGGCGGTTCTTTTGCGAGCACTTCTATGACGGAAAGCCGTCCGCAGCCGTAAAACGCGGCGGCACCGATACTGACGGTGCGGTCGGGAATCGTGATCCGTTTGAGCCGCGAGCAGTTATAAAAGGCGTTGTCTCCCAGTTTCGTAAGTACGGGCGGGAGCGCAATTTCCGTGAGCGCCTCGCAGTACAAAAAGGAACTTTCTTCGATAACCGTAAGAGTCGGCGGGAGCGAGACGCGCTGCAGCGATTTGCAGAACGAAAAGGCGCTTTCTGCAAGCCGCGCAATGCCGTCGGGAATCGTTATTTCTGTGAGGCTCTCGCAGTGGGAAAACGCCCACGGCCCAAGCAGCGTGAGAGACGCAGGAAGCGAAATCTCCGCAAGGGAAACGCAGCGCGAGAACGCGCTTTTATGCAGTTCGCGCAGGTTTGGCGGAAGCCGCACGGACGTGAGCGCGCTGCATTCGTAAAAAGCCCATTCGTGCAGCTCCGTTACCGTGTCGGGAAACACGACATGCGTAAGGCTTGAACAGCCGCTGAACGCGCCCGTACCCACGCTTACGACGCCGTCAGGCAGCACGCAGTTTTCAAGCAGCGCGCACTGCGCGAAAAGCTCGTCAGGCAGCCGTTCCGCGCCGAACGCCCCCGACAGGTCTACCGCCGTAACGCCGCGCGCCCGCACATAGCCTGCGATTGCCGCAAGCGTCTCTTCGCTGATAGCTCCGGCAACGCGGAGCTCGAGGGCGCCTTGCGCGTATCCTGCGATGACAGCGCTTGTCGGCGCGCTTTCCGGCACGGGAATGCCGTTTATCGTGAGCGTCGGGTCAAGCGGCGTCCACTGCGCATAGAGCGTAATGTCGCTCACAGCAGAAATCACGCCGCCGTTTTCATACACGGTTTCGCCTTCGTCCGTGTGCGCGCTCCAGTGAGAAAACACGTGCCCGGGATAGCGGAACGATACGGGAACAAGCGCCGTTTCCGTATCGCAGGGTATCTGCTGTGCCTGCATAACGCCTGTGCCGCCGTTTGCGTCGAATGTTACCGTGCAGGTTTGCTGAGGCGCCTTGCGGCAGGCGGCGCAGATGCAGAGAACGTACAGTGCAAGCAGCGCGGCGCGCAAATGCGCGCTCCCCATGCGGCGGCGGCTACGTCCAGAGCGAGCGGTATATTGCACACATATCCTCTTTTGAAACAGGCTTTATCGTGTTTGCAGGACTGCCCGAAGCGGCCGCGTCCGAAGCCATTTTGTCAATCTGTGCCGCAAATGCCGCTTCGTCTACGCCGTACTGGCTGAGCGTCTGTATCGCGAGATTCCGGCAGAGTTCGCCGAGCTTTTCGATAAAGAGTTCCGCCGCCTGCGTGTCGGGCGTGCGGTGAGACGCCGCGCCGATAACGCGCGCAAGCTCTGCGAAGCGCGAACAGCAGCCGTCAAGCGCAAAGCGCAGGCACGCGCAGCTGAGCATCGCGTTTGCCAGGCCGTGCGGCACATGAAAGAGCGCGCCGATCGGGCGGCTCATGCCGTGCACAATCGTTGTCGACGCATTGTTGATGCAGATGCCCGCCTGATACGCGGCGAGCGCGAGTTCCCCGCGTGCCTTTTTGTGCGAGCCGTCGCGGTACGCCTGCGGCAGCCACGCAAATATGCGCTTTACCGCCGAAAGCGCGTACATGTCGGCAAGCGGATTTGCGCGGCGCGATGTGTACGCTTCAACTGCGTGCGTGAGCGCATCCATGCCCGTAGCCGCCGTTACCTGCGGCGGCGCGGAAAGCGTGAACGCGGGGTCGACAATAGCCAGCCGCGGCAAAAGCTGCTCTCCCTGCAATAAATATTTTACGCCTGCGTCATCGTCGGTAACGCAGAAATATTTTGTCGCTTCCGAACCGGTTCCCGCCGTTGTCGGTATGAGCGCAAGCGGCGGAAAGCTGCCGGCAATATCCGTTCCGACAAAACAGGTGATGTCTCTGTTACTCGTGCCCATCACCGCAATCGCTTTGGCGCCGTCAAGCTGGCTTCCGCCGCCGAAGCCGATGATATAGTCGCAGCCGCTTTCGCGGTACGCCTGCGCGCCCGCGTGCAGCATCTGAATCGACGGTTCCCCGGTGATGCCGGTAAATACGTGGTACTCGCGGCCGCGGGAATCGAGCGCCTGTGTAACGGCGCCGAAACCGGCTTGCGCCGACACGTGCGGGCCGGTGACGATAAACGCCCTTGAGCCGAGGCTGGCGACAGCCTCGGCGGCCTGTTCAAACGCTCCTTCGCCGATAACTGTTTTTGCCGGCTGGGTAAAGCGGTACGGCATATGAGCCTCCTTTTCCGATACAGTATGCGTTACTGTACCACATTGCGCCCGTTTGTGAAACCGCGCTTTATTATGGAAAGAAATCTTATTTTACACGGTATAAAACACTCGCGGAAAAGCAGCCCCTTTGCCGTGGGCAAGCGGGCAGCGGCATGCACTCTGTACGCTGCACATGCGGCGCTGAATTTGCAGTTCACTGCGGTTCTGGTTCTGCGTGTGTGTGCGCGGCTGTTTTTGTTTGCGGATGATCGGCGGAGAGTTTTCCCGATGGCAAAATTTAATTTTGCCATTTATCAGCCATGAAATTTGCCGATGGCCAGCGGCGCACTTGCCGACGGCAAATTTTTTGTTTGCCGTCGGCAAATGAAACGTTTGCCGATTGCAAGTGTCTCGCCAGCCATCGGCAAATTTCTTACCGGATAAACGGCAAAATAAATATTTGCCACCGGCAAAATAAAATTTGGTAATCGGCAAATTTTTTAGTTTGCCATCGGGAAATTTCCTGCCGGCAGTATGCGGGCTTTTTTTCTGTCAGCCTGCGGGCTTGCAAAACACAGAACCCGAACCACAGCGGCCGCAAAGAAAACAGTACATATGCAAAACGCAGCGGCACGCACATAGTGCTGGAAGAAAGGGGGTACGTTTGCCGCTTCGCTCCGGGCTTAAGTGGTTTCTCTCCCTTTCCAAAAAAACAAAGTATAGAGAGCAGGAAAGAAAAAGCGCGTGCAGCATAAACGACGCTGCCTGGAATTCACCCCAAAATATATTGACATGCACAGCATAAACACGGTATGATATGCTCACCTTTTTGGAGCGGTGTCCGAGTGGTTTAAGGAGGCGGTCTTGAAAACCGTTGTGCCGAAAGGTACCGGGGGTTCGAATCCCCCCTGCTCCGAGGCGGATGAGCAAAAAGGTGCGGTAGTATGGAGCGGTGCGAGAGAGGCCGAATCGGGCTCCCTGCTAAGGAGTTGTGCCCCGCAAGGGTACCGGGGGTTCGAATCCCCCCTGCTCCGTTATATATGAGACTATAGCTCAGCTGGATAGAGCGTCAGATTGCGGATCTGAAGGCCGGAGGTTCGAACCCTCTTAGTCTCGTTCAGGCAAGAGCCTGATTAAAAAGCGTTCGGTGATGCCGAACGCTTTTTAGCAGCAGTGCTGTATCAGGAGAGATGCGAGAGCGGTCGAATCGGGCGGTCTCGAAAACCGTTGTACCTCCGGGTACCGGGGGTTCGAATCCCCCTCTCTCCGTTTTTCGTATCTGTGCATCAGGTTTTGGAAAGATGTCCGAGTGGTCGAAGGTGCACGCTTGGAAGGCGTGTGTGCCCGAGAGGGTACCGAGGGTTCGAATC
>DXHG01000087.1 GCA_019113455.1 Candidatus Treponema faecavium
GTGTCAGGGTACGGGGCAGATACGCAGAAGCGCCGGTTTCTTTTCCGTTGCGCAGACATGTCCGACGTGCCAGGGCACGGGAACGGTTATCGACAATCCGTGCAAGGTATGCCGCGGTTCGGGCGTGCAGCAGAAAAACAAAAAGATTATCGTTACGATTCCCGCCGGTGTCGACGACGGCAAGCGCATCGTGATTCCGCGGCAGGGAGACGCCGGCAGAAACGGCGGCCCCGCAGGAGATCTGATTGTCGTTATCAGGGTGCGTCCCGATGAGTGCTATGAGCGCAACGGGTATGATTTGTACTGCGCGCTTCCCATATCGATGACGCAGGCGGCATTGGGCGCCGATATTCTTTTTACGGCGCTTGACGGCACGACAATCAAGGTACCTGTTCCTGCCGGTACGCAGAACGGCAAGCTGCTGAAGCTGCGGAATCAGGGTGTGCCGGTTGTCGGCTCGCAGCGGAAAGGCGATCTGTACGTAAAAATCATGATACAGGTGCCGCAGCGGCTTTCGTCAAAACAAAAGGATCTCTTAAAGCAGTTTGCCGATTTGGAAAACGCGACAAATTCGCCTCAGCCGCTTCCGCTGTCCTCTATACGATAGCGCCGTTTTGTGATACTATAGTTTTAGGCTGAATATCAGGGTGCAATGTTATTGCACCCTTTTTTTATGAGGACTCAGGTGTTTCATGCTTAACAAAAAAAAACGCTGCTATCTGCTGCTGATACACAGCGTCATCTGCATCGTATTTGTTACGCTGTCTTTTTTTCTTATCAGGCGTTACGGTGTGGTATTTACGCTTTCTGTTGCAGCAAGCATATTTTTTATCTGCCTTGCCGGCGGGAATAAGCTGTATCAGGCGGTGAGCGAACGCTGCGAATATATCGCGTTCAATACGCAGGAAACGGTCTTTCTCAAGCATTTTATCGAGCGGCTCAGGTTTTGCTATTCGCTTGATGATTTCTTTGACGCCGCCGCGGAATTGCTGGAATGTGCTGCTGACTGCTCGATCCTGTTTATAGACAAACGGCTGAATATTGTTATTTATAACAGCCCCAACCGCTTTACGTGCCGGCCTGAAACACTGAAAAAGCTGAACAATAATTTTTCTGCAGAATGGAACGACGGCGTATTTTTTTTGGATGATGAATTAGGCCTGAAGTCTGACTATCGCAATGCGCGCGGTTTTTTTCTTGTGTCCGCGCGTCAGCATCTGTATATTTTTTGCCGGTACACAAAACTGTTCGATACGGCGGTATACAGTATTTTATTTGAAGAGTTTAAGCGGTTTCAGACGAGGGTGCGGCTGCTTTCCACGCTGACAAAAGTTGCCGAATTATCGCGCGAATGGGAGCTGCTCGCAGAGGCGCAGCGGTCTTTTTTGCCGCACAATATTCCGCCTATTGCGCATCTTCGTGTCGCTGCCTACTTTAAGCCGCTCATCAATGTTTCCGGCGATTATTATATGGTGCTGCCGCTTTGCGAGCATAAGACGCTCGTGATGCTCGGCGATGTGTCGGGCAAAGGGCTTGCGGCGGCGCTTGTGATGGGTATTGTGATGAACACAATAAAGATATTGGCAAATAAAGAAGATCTGCCCGGCGCCGTGTACGCGATAGACAGCGCAATAAAGAAAATGCGCCTGCAGGACAAGTACACCGTGTTGTTTATCGGCATCATTGATACAAAAGATATGTATATACGCTATATTAACGCCTCTATGGCGGATCCGATGATACTGACGCGTTCTCCGCGCGGTCATAACATAAAGAAGCTCGGTTCAAACTGCAGCCTTATCGGCATTATCGATCTTGACAATGTGCAGACGGCGGAACAGAAGCTGTTCCACGGGGATGTGCTGCTTATGGTCTCTGACGGTGTAACTGAAGTGAAAAACAAAGACGGCGAAGAACTGGGAGCCGCGCAGGTGTATCTTGATACGATTGAGCAGCTTGCGGATAAGGCTCCGTCTGAACTGATTGCCGGTATTGCCGGTCTGATTGATTCTTTCAGCGGCGGAAAAAAACTCCGCGACGATGTTACGATGCTCGCGGTAAAACTGGACGGGTAGCGTGATGGTGTTCTTTATCCTTACGGCGCTGCTGTTTGCCGTACTGATTGTGCTGCTGTTCTTTGTCAGCCGCCGGTATACCGGTGAAGGCAAGCGGATTATTGAAAACAGCCTGCTGCTTTTAATTGCTGGTGCCGGCTGTCTGATGCTGATGCTCATCGCTGCGCAGTATAACAATATACTGATACAAACGCTGTTTGGGCGGGTGCTGCTTTTTGTAAGCGGCTGTTTTTGCGTATACGTATCATCTTACAGTATGCGTTTTCCAAAAGAACAAAATTCCGTAATCGGCGTGATTTTGGAATATGTTTTTCTTGCGCTGCTGCTCTTTATCTGCTTCTTTAAAATAGAAAACGTATATTATGTAGACGGATACGGCGTGTTTATTGTGTCGGAGATTACGCCGCGTTTTGGCCATTCGTGGCTGTATATATATGAAGCGGTATTTATGCTGGGCTGGCCGCTTGCCGCCGCCGGCGTGCTTGCAATCCGCCTTACGCGTACCGCACACAGAATGATTCGGCAGAAACTGCTGTGCGTCGCAGGCAGCCTGCTGTTCTGCCTGGTGCTGCTGTGCCGTCTGCTCGGCGCGGCGGCGCGGATTGTGCCTGAATATACGATGCTGACCGGCTATGTGTTTTTGCTGTTTGTCGTTCTGCTGTATTCTGTGCTTTCAATGACGACGCTTGTGGAAGCACAGACGGTGATGAACAGCGCGCTGCATGGGCTGTACTCGTATGTACTGCCGTCGGTGTGCGCCGGTTTGCTGTTTATGGTCTTTTTGCCGCTGAAGCGCACGCATCCGGTTGTTTTTGTGCTGCTGGTGTGTGTGATGACGGCGGGCCTGCTGGCGGCAAGCTATAATCTGAACCGGCTTCTTCAGTCAAAAATAAAGATTCGGAATGCAAAATACATGTCTGCGTTTGAACGCGAGCTTGCGGGGCTTGACTACAACAGCGGCGCGGATGAGGTGCTGTCAAAACTGGCCGATATAATCAGCCGGAATATTGAAGGCGCCTCGCTTGACGTTCTCATTGATTTCGGCACCGGTGAAATGAAAAGCGTATACAGCTCTCTTGGCGCAGCGTTTGACATCAATATAAACTACGCGATATTTGACGTGCTTTTAAATAATAAAATATCTGTTGTGCTGCGCGCGCAGGTTGATACCAAGCATGAGCTTGAGCCTATACGGACAGACCTTGAGCGTTTGTTTGAATCGTCAAACAGCGATGTGTGCATATTCCTTGCCGAAGGCCATCACATTTTCGGCATTATGCTGATTGGGCAGAAACGGCTGGGGAATATGTATACAAATTACGATTATTCCGTATTTACTACGCTGTATTCGTATTTTTTTGTAACGGGCTACTATATTAAAAACATTGCCAATAAAGATATTGTTGGGATTGTGAATCGGGAAATAAAAATGTCCGGTCAGATTATCGAGTCTATCCAGCAGAATATGGACCGCATCAGCAATCCCAAAGCGGCTGTTGATTTTTTACTGACGCCCGCGCATGAAATAGGCGGAGAATTTATCGATTTTATCCGGCTTACCGATACCAGACATTTATTTGTGCTTGGCGAACTGAGCGGCAAGGGACTTACCGCCAGCATGCATATGGTAGTATTAAAATCCCTTGTCCGTACATTTCTGTCCGAGACAGCTGATTTTAAGTCGCTGGTGCAGAAAATAAACGAATATATTCGCAGCGATCTGCCGCTCGGTACGTTTTTTTCTGGCGTGTTCGGCATCATTGATTTTGAAAACGACATGCTGTATTATCTGAACTGCGGAACTCCGGCGCTGTTTTTGTATACGCCGATGTATAACAATGTGATAGAGATACAGGGAGACGGAAGAATTCTCGGATTTGCAAAAGATATCCGCAATTTGGTAAAAATCAGAAAGATTCATTTGAATTCTGGGGATATATTGTTCAGCTGTACTTCAGGCGTGCTCGATACGGTATCTATCCGCGGTGAGCGCTTTGGGAAGAGCCGTGTGCAGCAGCTGATTATTACCAATAAATTGTGTTCCGTAAGCAAGATTCTTGAGTTTATCTATGAATCGCTCCGCACGTTTTCTTCCAACCAGATTGCAAACGATGTGTCTATGCTGGCAATAAAGTATCAGAGCGGAAAGGGAACATACTAGTGGAACGGCTGACAATGCAGGAAAAGCACAGTTCAAATTATGTGCTGCTGGAACTTGAAGGCTCGATCAACTACTACACATTTTCTGATTTCAAGGTAAAGCTGTTTTTTTTCGCGCATGATATAAATGTAGTTGTTGATTTGTCAAAAGTAACAGCTATTGATTCTTCGGGAATGAGCGCTATTCTCGGCGGCTGTATTGCGGCGGAGAACAGCGGCAATAAACTTTATGTTATGCAGCCGTCGCGCGAGGCGCTGCGGGCAATAAAAGCGACAGGATTTATGGATGAAATACCGATTATTTTTTCTGTAACGGAGGTTATTTAGGAGTATGACAGGATATGTGCAGATGAGATGTGCGGTTATGGCGGTATGTGTGTGCTGTGCCGTGGTTTTGCCGCTGTATGCGCAGCGGCAGTTAAGCAGCCAGGAAATGAACAAGCTGCAGCGGGTGATTGCGTCGCTGCCGATACGGACGCAGCAGGGCATTGCCAATGGGGATCCTGCCGAATTCGTTGCAGATCTTGAAGCGGTTCTTGCAGCGGATACGGACGGCCTGCTGGTGCTTGTGGATAAGCAGCATCCGCTGCCGGAAGGCTATGCGCCGGCAGACATTGTAGCGCTTGAACAGAATGACGCATATCTGCTCAACCGCAGCGATTTATCTTTGCGGGTGCCGGTGGAACAGGCGCTGTGGCGCATGGCGCTTGCGGCAAAAGAGGACGGCATAACGCTTTTGGCAAGTTCAACCTACCGGTCGTATGACTATCAGGTTACCGTGTATGAACGCAACGTGCGCCAGATGGGGCAGGCCGCTGCTGACAGGGAATCTGCCCGCCCGGGGACAAGCCAGCACCAGACCGGCACGGTTGTCGACTTCGGCTCAATTACCGATGAGTTTGCCGATACGGCCGCCGGCAAATGGCTTGCTGCAAACGCCGCCTCGTTCGGCTGGTCGCTGTCGTTCCCGCAGGGATACGAGGACGTAACCGGCTATCGCTGGGAGTGCTGGCATTACCGCTACATCGGCGAAGAAGCTGCCGAATTCCAGAAAAAATGGTTTTCCGATGTTCAGCAGTTTATGCTTGAGTTTATAGACGCCTGGAAAAAAGATTCGCTTGCATAGGCATGCGGGCAAAACAGACGCCGCTGCCTGCGGGAACCTGCGGCAGCCTGCCGCGCAGAAATATTGTCTG
>DXHG01000088.1 GCA_019113455.1 Candidatus Treponema faecavium
CCCGTTGATAAACGCCGCAACGGTATCTCCGTCTTCAAGCAGCCAGAAATGATCGGGATATACCGCCAGCCTGCCGGCAAGACTTGCGCGGCTTGCGGCTTCCGCGGGCGGAAAACACGCGGCTTCAATCGCCGCTACGGCATCGATGTCGGCGGCTGCTGCCGTGCGGATAGTCATAACACAAAACCTCCTTCTGCAGCTCCGCGCGCGCCGTTCCGGCACGCACGGAGGCTAATTTTGCAGCATAATCTTTACAATTTCTTTGTCGGTTTCTCTCATGCCCTCGCGCCCCAGCTGGCTCACGTTGCGGATCGTATTCTCTACTCCCTTGGTAACAATGCCGTCTCCGGCGCGGAACTGCTGACCGTTCAAGTACATGTGATAGCCCATAATGCCGGCTTCCACGCTTGATGCTATCTTTGCCGCGCAGCTTGGCTTGGCGCCGTCGCAGATAATGCCTGACACAATCGCAAGCGAATTAACAAGCGTATGGGCGATAGCCTCATAGCCCGCTCCTTGCAGATACGCGATGCCGCAGCCAGCGGCGCATCCTGCGCTCACCGCGCCGCAGTACGCAGACAGCCGTCCTATGCCGCTTTTTTCGTGAATTGCGACAAGGTTTGACACCGCCAGAGCACGGTACAGCCGATCCCGCGGCACGGCAAGCGCCTTGGCGTATTCGATAACGGGCACCGACACCGTAATGCCCTGATTGCCGCTGCCAGAGTTGATCACGACCGGCAGCTCGCAGCCGCTCATCCGCGCGTCGCTCCCGGCGGCTGCTTTGGCGATGGCGCGGTTTCGCACGTCGTCGCCGTAGAATTTCAGCATTGTGGAGCCGATATTCGCCCCGTAATCGCCTAACAGCCCTTCTTCCGAGATGAGCGTATTATACTGAATCTGCGTATCAAGCACCGCCCGTATATCGGCAATGTCGCACGTGTCGGCAAAATCAAGGATACCAGCAATAGACATCATGCCGCGGCCGCTTAAACCGTCTTCGGCTGCGGCGGCGCCTTCGTGGCCGCACGCAGCCTGGTGTTCTTCCACCGGTTTCTCAAGCAGCACGGCGCCGTTCTTTTCAATGCGCACGATATTCGTATGATACTGCGCGATGCGCACCAACGCCGTCTCTTCTCCCGCGCAAAGCCGTACAGTGATGTCAAAGATCTGACCGTTGTCGACAGTTTCAACGCGAACCGGAGTGTGCTCCAGAAAGCGGCGCATCTCCGCCTTCTGTTCGTCCGTCACTTCGGAAATCACTTCCAGCACCTTATCGGCACAGCCGCCGACAACACCGGCCGCTGCAGCAGCCTCTATGCCTTTCATGCCGCCGGTATTGGGAACAATGACGCTCTTTACATTCTTGATAATGTTATTGCTGACTCCGATGCGCACTTCCTGCGGCATACAGCCCAGCACCTGCCGCGCCTTTGCAGCGGCGTAGGCAATAGCGATAGGCTCGGTGCAGCCCATCGCAGGAATCAGTTCCTCCTGCAGAATCCTGACATATGTCTGATACAGTTCGCTTGTGCGTTCCATAGATTATTCTCCCATCTTGTGTTCCAGAATATCGATAATGGTTTTTTCGGTGCCGGTCATGCCCGGAGACGCAATCAGCCCCATGTTCCGCATCGTCTGTTCGGGCATGCGGCCGTTGATGCCGTGCCTGCCGTCGATACACACCTTGCCCATTGCCATTGCAGAAGCGCGGTACGCCGCGTCTATCGCGGCGGCGGCTTTCATCACGCAGCCGTGATTGCCGCCGTCGCAGATCATGCCGGTTATGCCGCTTGCCATATTGTTTATCGTATACGCCACCGCTTCAGCACTGCCGCCGCACTGCAGCGTCAGCCCGCACGCAGCGCCGGTACCTGCGGCAATGGCGCAGCCGCAGAACGACGACAGTTTGCCTGAATACTCCTTGATATACATGCAGATCAGAAAGCTCAGCGCCGTCGCGCGTATCATCAGTTCCGCCGGATAGCCGCACACGACAGACGACGCATAAATCGGCAGCGAGGCGATAATGCCGTGCGCGCCGGAACCGGTAATGCTCATCGCAGGAACAGAAATGCCCAGCACGCGCGCCTCAACGGCGGCGGCGCAGAGCAGCGCCGCGGTCTTCCGCTCGTCTTTTGAGAAAAAACAGTCGCCGTTCTCTTTGAACAGAAAGTGCGTATACGGCGTCTCCAAACTCAAGAGGCCGGCTTTGCAGAGGTTCAAATTCATTTCAATCGCATTGCCGACAAAGAAAATCTCCTGTTTCGGAATCGTCATTGCATACGAATACAGCTCATTCACCGTGTACCGGTGGATAAGCGGCGGTTCCGCTTCTGTACCGTCAGCGCTTTCAGGTTCGGCAGGTTTTTCAAAGACGGTGCGGCCGTTTTCGGTAATACAGACGATATTTGTATGGCTGCCGCGGATAGTTACGGACGCGTTTCCCTCATCCGTTGTTACCGACGCTTTGATAAAAATGCGGCTCGTAATGTCTGTCATTTCAACCGTAATCCGCCCCGACGCCGCGAGCTCTTTAGCTTGGCGCTCGTGCTTTTCGGCGGCGCCGTCCAGGCACTCAAGCCCTTTATCGGGGTCAGCGCCCACCGCTCCCAGCGCGGCGGCGTGCACAATGCCTGTCTCTCCGCTTCCGGGAATACCGCACGTAAACGCGTTTTTGTACATGCCGCTGTTCAGCTCAAGCGCAACGCTCCGCACCGTGCCGGCTGTGTGCCGCCGCGCAGACGCAACGGCAAACGCTATCGCGGCAGGCTCCGTAACGCCAAGAGCAGGCTTCATGTCTTCTTTGATTAAGGCTGTCAATTCATGCATAACGAACGCTCCTTTTGTGTTCCGCCGTATAAGAGAACCCCGGCGCGGCGGGAACCGGCCGGGGCAGCGCAGCAAGAAAAATCAGCGGAACAGCCGGTTCAGTTCAGTATATCGTGTATATCAAGCGTCATGAAACCGTCTTCCCGCACAAAACAGGGAACGCCCAGACGCCGCGTGCCGCGGATCTCGGCATAGAGCGGGCTGCTTTCGCGAATCTGCAGATACTCCTGCAAAGCCGCATGGCACGAAAGTATATCCGTAAAACTCACATCCGCACCGGCTTCAGACAGCCGGTTCAGCGCGGCAAGCGTATCGGGACAGAGATGGCTGCCAATCACCGTAACTTTCACAACTAAACCTCCGCAATAGCTTCAATTTCGCACAAAACGCCTTTCGGCAGCGCCTTGACGGCAACACAGCTGCGCGCGGGCTTGCCGGTAAAATAGCCTGCATACACTTCGTTAAACGCGGCAAAGTCTCCCATATCTGCAAGAAAGCACGTTGTCTTAATAACGCGCGTCAAATCGGAACCGGCCGCTTCAAGAATTGCTTTTACATTCTCGCAGCTCTGCTTCGCCTGCGCGGCGATGCCTTCGGGGATGCTGCCGTCTGCGGGACGCGCGGGAATCTGACCGCTCGTGTAGACAATGCCGTTTACCACATAGCCCTGTACATACGGACCGATAGCGCCGGGCGCGTTTTTCGTATCAATAAGTTTCATTTCATTTCTCCTTAATTTATATTCTATCTTTATACATTCTGCCGCTTGGCAGAAACCGCTTTAACAAGCCAGTCCTTTCCTTCAACCAGGCGGGTAACTATCATCGACGCGACTGTGTCGCCTGACGCATTGAGGCACGTCGCTGCGGGATCAAAGATAAAGCCCAGCGTCGCGATAATCGGGAACGCCTCAGGCGGAAAACCGAACATGCTCACAATCAGCATTTCGCCGACAAGGCCGCCGCCGGGAGCACCTGACAGCACGAACGCTGACAAAATCGCCACCACAATAGCCATTGCGTATGTGCCTGTGCCGGTGAACGGCATATCGAAAATACCGTACAGGAACGCGATTTTAACGATTGAAGACAATACGGAACCGTCCATGTGCATCGTGCAGCCCATCGGTATTACCAGGTCGCTCACATCTTTCGGCACGCCGATAGCGTCGCAGGCTTCCTTATTTACCGGAATCGTTGCAGCGGAAGACTGTGTTGCAAACGCCGTAATCGCAGGCGGGAAAATGTGCTTGACCATCGTCTTGACACCCTGCTTGCCCGCGGCAATAAATGCATACAGCGGGAAGAAAATCACGGCATACAGCAGGCACAGCGGATAGTACACCAGCATCGAGCGGCCGTAATCGCCCACAATCTCAGGCCCATATGTCGCAACCAGATTGGCAAAATACGCGCCCAATCCCAGCGGCGCCACGAACATGATAACGTCAACGAACTTCATGATGATGTCGTTAAAGTTGTTTAAGAGCCTGCCCATGGGGCTCTCGTTTCCGCCGCAGGCAGATACGCAGAAGCCGAAAATAATCGCAAAGATAATCAGCGGGAGCATGTTTGACTTGTTCCACAGCAGCGAAAAGTCGGAAACCGTAAGCGAGCTTACAATCAGTTCGGCGGCAGTCTTTGCCTGTCCGACTTCCCCGCCGGTGAGCTCAATTGTGGTACCGGCAGACGGGCTGAAAAAATTTACCCAGATAAGCACGCACGCTGAAGCGATAAGACCGGTAAAAATAAACGTGCCGATTGTGGAACCAAGAATCTTGCCTAAACGCTTCATATTCGCCATCGTGCCCACGGCAGAAGAGATAGACACGAATACGAGCGGAACGACAATCGTAAACAGCAGATTAAGGAAAATATCCCCGATCGGTTTAATCGCTTTTCCGGCAGCGGGAGCAAATCCTCCGATAAGGGCGCCGATAATGATGCCGCCCAGAATCAGCATCAGACTGCCGTACTGCTGCCAAATCGTCTTTGATTTAATAATACTCGATGAAGTCGACATGTTTGTTTTCTCCTTTTAATAACAGTCTTGAGCAAAGACAGCCCGCTGTGCTTTCAAGGCTTTACTGATGCAGCATTTGCAATGCAAACTGCTTTTAGTGTGCGGCAGCGGCTCCGCGCACTGTCCTGCTCCGTTACCGTATTCTTTTGTCTACAGCGTCTTTCAGCTGCGCCATTGCCTTTTCAAGCGTACTGCGCGGACAGGCGGCGTTCAGCCGCATATAACCGCTCAGGCTGCGGCCGAATGTATAGCCTTCGTTCAGCCCGAGTTTTGCCTCATGGATAAAGAAACTGCGGAGCTCCTCATTCGTCATGCGCAGCTCACGGCAGTCAAGCCACATCAGATACGTCGCGTCGGGACGGTTCGGCTTAATCTGCGGAATATGCCTGGCACAGAAATCGCACACGTAGTCAAAGTTGCCCGAAATATACTCCAGAAGCTGTTCAAGCCACTCCTCGCCCTCGCGGTATGCGGCCTCCATCGCAACGGAACTGAACGCGTTGTTGCGGTGCACGTCAAGCCCGCCCCAGAATCTATCAAACGCCGCCTTCATTTCGGCGTTGGGAAAAATAGTCGTGCTTGACTGCAGGCCGGCGAGGTTAAACGTCTTGGTAGCAGACGTGCACGTGATGATATGGCTTGCAATCTCGGGCGAGAGGCTCGCCGTTGCCGTGTGGCGCTTGCCGTGAAAAATCAAATCGGAATGAATCTCATCGGACACAAGCAGCGTATTGTTCTCAATGCAGATTTCTGCCATGCGCTGCAGCTCTTCAGGCGTCCACACGATACCGAGCGGATTATGCGGCGAACACAGCAGAAATATGCTGCACTCTTTTGCTTTTGCGGCAAAATCGTCAAAGTCGATGTGCCAGCTGCCGTTTTCTTCCGCCAGCTTGTTTTCAACGACGGTGCGGCCCCACGCCTCAACGACATCGTAAAACTCGGAGTACACCGGCGTCTGAATCAGGATCTTGTCGGTATCCCTGCTGAACACTTTTACGATGGCTGACAGCGCAGGCACAACGCCGAGACTCCAGCTCATCAGCGCAATATCCGGCTTCCAGTTATTGCGTTTTACCTGCCACTGCTGCACTGCCTCAAAATAGCTTGCCGGACGCGACGTGTAGCCCCAGATTCCTTCTTCGGCTTTGGCTTTACACGCGTCGATAATGGGCTGGGCGGTGCGGAAATCCATGTCCGCCACCCACAGCGGAATAACGTCATCGGTGCCGAACTTCTTAATCCGTTCATCGTACTTTGACGAGCGGTTTTTGCTGCGGTCGATAACTTCATCAAAGTTATATTTCATTCAAAACCTCCTTTACGCGATGCCGCCGGCATGACATCGGCATTGAGCGCTGTGCACCGGAATCCGCCGCACAGCACTATTATAAACCGCCCCGGCAGGCCGTCAAACAGCCGTATATTTCTTTATGCGCAACGTTTCGGCAAAAAGTTTCTTTATACGAAATAAAAACCTTGTTTTACGGCAGAAAACCGTCTATAATAAAAAAAACACAAAAAATCAAAATATTGTGTATTTCTCGGAAACCAGATAATTCCTGTATACACAACACAAAGGAAACCGTCTGTGGATATTTCACGCGAAACCGGCAGCCGCATCCGCTATTACCGCAAAAAGCACCAGCTCTCACTCGAGCAGCTTGCAGCGCTTATCTGCAAAAGCAAGTCATGCCTCTCAAAGTACGAAACCGGCCAGATAGACATAGATCTGCCCACGCTCTACCGCATTGCCGCCGTGCTTGAAGTGCAGGTAACGCAGCTGCTCAGCCTGCCGCCGCCCGACCGCGCCGGCCGCGCGCCAAGCGGAACCGTCCCTGCTTTTTTCGCCAAACTCGACCGCGTTTACAGCTACTACTATGACGGACGGCGCAACAGCATCGTGCGGGTTGTAACCGAGATTCTTGAAGAACGCGCGCCTGCAGTGTTCCATGTGCACATGTACATGAATGTGGACGATTACGACCGCTGCTACCTGTGCGAAAACGTGTATGACGGCACACTGACGCATTTTGACAGCTTGAGCCTTCTTTTGCTGCAAAACCAGCACATGGAAATGGATCACTATCAGGTGGGCATACCGCAGCCATTTATGAACACGCCGCTCAAATGGGGCCTTGCGTTCGGCATATCAAGCCGCCCGCTCATGCCTACCTCTACTAAAATGCTGTTTGCAAAGACGCCGCAGAAAGAAACAGCTGAATTTGTCAAAAACCTTAAGCTTTCTAAAGAAGATATCCGCCTTATGAAGCTGTACAATATGCTTACAATTTTATAAAACACCGCTGCAGGCACGGCAGGGCGCCCGCGGCGGTGTTTTTTGCGCCTGCACACATGGCTTGTTTCTTTTTTTATTCTCTGTAATTCGTTTTTGGGGAGGGAAAGACACAGCTGCTTCAGAGGCGTTGTTCTCCTCCCTCCCCAAAAACCTCTCCAGCACTGAAGCGTGCCGCAGTACGGCAAGCCGTAAGCACACAGCCGCAAATGTGAGGCTGTATAACAAAGTAAAAATTTGCCGATGGCAAACAAAAAATTTGCCGTTTATCCGGTAAGAAATTTGCCGATGGCCAGCGAGACACTTGCCGATGGCAAACGTTTCATTTGCCGTCGGCAAACTGAAAATTTGCAGTCGGCAAGTGCGCCGCTGGCCATCGGCAAAATTCATGTCTGATACATGGCAAATATAAATTTTGCCATCGGCAAATGTAAATTTTTTAAATGGGAAATCTGTCAGCCGCCTGTTCCGCATCACGCTTCAGTGCTGGAAGAGCAGGTGGCCTGGGGAAGGACAGGACCCTGCAAAGAAAAACACAGCCTTGAGGAACCCGCGTCAAACGCATACAATACATCGCATGTACGGCGCATACGAACAGACACGCACGCTCGATGCCTGCGCAATAGAGCAGCTCGGGCTATCGGAAGACATTCTCATGGAAAACGCCGCGCAGGCGCTTGAACAGGCGGCGGATGAGTATCTCGGCGGGGTTTCAGACGCGCACGCCGCATATGACGTGCTTATCGCTGTCGGCGGCGGCGATAACGGAGCGGACGGCTGGACGCTCGCGCGCCGCATCCACAAAAAATACCGCGCCGCCGTCTATGCCGCAAAAGACCCCGCATCCAAAGCCTGCAAACGCCAGGCGGAACGGGCGCTCGCCTGCGGTGTTGTACAAACGAAACGGCTTGATTCCTGCGCGGTGCTTGTCGAGTGCATTGCCGGCAGCGGATACGTGCGGCGAGAGCCTGACGAACAGCTGAATGCGCTTATCGCACAGCTGAACGCCATGAACGCGTACCGCATCGCCTGCGATATTCCGGCAGGCCTCTGCCGAGACGGTCAGACAGCAGACACGGTGTTCAAAGCGGATATAACCGTTACAATGGGCGCGCCCAAAACGGCGCTCTACAGCGATGCGGCAAAAGATTATACCGGCCGCATCGTTACGGCGACGCTCGGCGTGTCTCAGGCAGTATTTACAGGCCCGTTCAAGCCAGACCTTATGATTCTTGAACCGCACGACATGCGGCTGCCGCTGCGCACCATACAGAACACGCATAAAAACAGCTACGGGCACTGCGCCGTATTTGCCGGCGCAAAGGAAGGCGCCGCGCTTATCGCAGCGCAGGCGGCGCTCACGTTCGGCGCGGGGCTTGTGTCCCTCGTTGAAACGGGCAAACCGCTTGCCTGCGTTCCCTGCGAACTCATGCATGGAAACACGCTTCCGCGAAAAACGACGGCGATTCTTGCAGGGCCGGGGCTCGGCGAAGCGGGCTGCGAAGCGGCGGCGGAACAGATACGGCAGAATCCGCATATTCCCGCCGTGTTCGACGCGGATATGCTTGCCTCAGCGCATATCAGGCCGCTCCTTGCACAGCGCGCGGCGCCCGCTGTGCTTACGCCGCACCTTGGCGAATTTGCCGCGCTGCTTGACGCGTACTGCATACCGCACAGCGATATACCTGCCGAGCGGCTTTCGCTGCTCAGGGAGCTGTGCGCGCGCGTGCCGCCGCACACGGTTATCGTCTGCAAGGGAGCAAACACCTGCATCGGCTGCAGGGACGCCGTATATGCCGCGGCAGGCGGTTCCAGCGCGCTCGCAAAGGCGGGAAGCGGGGACGTGCTCGCCGGCATGACTGCAGCGCTGCTCGCGCAGGGGTACGGAGCGCTTGACGCGGCATGCACGGCTGTGCTTGCGCACGCGCAGGCGGCAGCTGATTTTGTGCGCGGCGCCGCCGATTTCGCTTTAACGCCGCCTGCGCTCATCAAGGCTGTTTCTGCGCTGCGGCAGCCGCAGGCATAAAAAAAGAGGCTCCCCAGAGCCTCTTTTTTTATGCGTATGTTCGCTCGTTTAATGTCCGCAGCCGCAGCAGCCGCCTCCGCAGCCTTCGCCGCATTCGTGCCCGCCGCAGCCGCAGCCTTCGTCATGCAGGCCGCGGTTCAGTTCTTCTTCCGTTGCGTCGCGCACATCCTTGATTTCCACATCAAAAAAGAGTTTTTCTCCGGCAAGCGGATGGTTTGCATCAACTACAACGACGCCGTCTTTTACGTCAACAACGGTTACCAGATGGCTGCCTTCAGCGCTTTCTGCCTCAAACTGCATACCGGCTTCAATGTCAACGGAATCGTCAAACTGGCTGCGCGGCACCTCAACGACCAGTTCCCTGTTATACTCGCCGTAAGCGTCTGCGGGCTCAACGACAACCGACAATTTCTCGCCGGCAGCCTTGCCCTCAAGCTCGCGTTCAAGCCCCGCAATCAGATCGCCGCGCCCGTGGATATACTCAAGCGCTCCCATATCTTCAGACGAATCGAGTATTTCCCCGTCGGCATCCTTAAGCACATACTCAATCGATACAACTTTGTTCTTTTCAATCTTCATGGCGTAAGCATACAGGAGTTTTGACAGAAAAACAAGTATATCCCGACTGCTTTCCGCGCATTTCCCGCTTTCGGCGCAGGTACGCGCAGCTACCGCTCGATGGGCCCCGTGTATGAATTGATGCCGCCGATTTCTACAACGTCCGTATATCCCCATGACGCAAGCTTTCCGCTCGCTTCTTTGCTGCGCCGTCCGCTGCGGCAGTACACATACAGCGTCTGTTCTGTATCCGAGAAACGCGAAAGCATATCTTCCTTTGTCATATCCTCATTCGTACACAGCACCGCTCCGGGGATGCGGCCTGCTGCGTATTCGTCAGGGCGGCGCACGTCAAGCAGCACAAAGTCCGTATCCGCAGCCATCATGCGGATTCCTTCGGCCATCGGCACCGACGTGTATGCCGCTGCCCCGTTCTTTTTTGCGTCGCACGACGGCAATCCAAAGAGCGCCATGCACAGGCACAGCGCCGTCATTATTCGCTTTATCATGGTATCTCCTTATCGGCGCGCGGGTGCGCGCGGCGCTTCTGCCGTCGGCGCTCTCCGCCTGCCGTCAGCACGGGAATCAAATCAGGTCTTCCGGCCGTTATCAGCGCCTCGCGCACCAGGCGCGCGTTTTGCGGATGACTGAACTGCAATAACGCGCGCTGCAGCCGCCGTTCATGCGCGCCGCGCGCGACATACACCGGCTCAAAACTGCCGTCCGCCCGGCGCGCCCGCGGGTTGAGCCCTGTATAATACATGCACGTAGAAAGGCTCCCCGGCGTCGGATAAAAATCCTGCACCTGATCGGGCACAAAGCCCGTCTTTTTTAAGTACAGCGCGTTTTCTATTGCTTCCGCGAGACCTGCACCCGGGTGCGCGGCAATATAATACGGTATCAGGTACTGCTTCTTTTTTAAACGCCGGTTTTCTTCCGCGTACGCCTGCGCAAACGCCTCGTACACCTCGTGCGTGCTCTTTCGCATAAGGCGCAGCACGGAGCTGTTCACATGCTCGGGCGCCACTTTAAGCTGGCCTGAAACATGATGTTCGCACAGCTCCCGCAAAAACGTGCGGTCGGGATCAAGCATCACGTAATCAAACCTGATGCCGCTGCGTATAAACACTTTTTTTACGCCGGGAATACCGCGCAGGCGGCGGAGCAGCGCCACATAATCACGGTGGCTCGCGCGCACATTCGGGCACGGTTCGGTGCCAAGGCAGTCCTGATCAGGGCACGCCCCGAACCGCCGCTGCTTTTCGCACGCATCGTGACGGAAGTTCGCCGTGGGGCCGCCCACGTCATGGATATAACCTTTGAACTCGGGGTGCCGCGTCAAAAGCCGCGCCTCGCGCTCAAGAGACTCGCAGCTGCGCGCCTGTATGCGCCTGCCTTGATGGAACGTAATCGCGCAGAACGAACATGCGCCAAAACAGCCGCGGCTGCTCACAAGCGAAAACAGCACCTCCTGCAGTGCGGGAACGCCTGTCCTGCCGTTTTCGGCGGGTGCGTCATACTGCGGATGCCAGCGGCGCGTAAACGGCAGCTCCATAACGCGGTCAAAAAGCTCCGTATCGAGCGGCAGCGCGGGCGGCTCCTGCACGACAAAGCGCGCCTCGCTCCGTTCGGCAAGGCGGCGGCCGGAAACCGCATCGCTGCTGCGTTCCTGTAGCAGGTACGATTCGGCAAACGCGGCGCGAGAGCTGTCATTCGGCGCAGAAACGGACGCAAAGTCCGGAAGCCGCACCGCATCGTTCGGCACGTCAGATTCCCTGCCGGTTCTCCAGCACGTGCCGCGCACGCCGCGTATATCGCAGGCACGCTCGCCCGCGGCAAGACGGTGCGCCACTTCAAGCAGCGAGCGTTCCCCCATGCCGTACAGCAGCAGATCAGCCTTGCTGTCAAGCAGAACCGAGCGGCGCACCGTGTTCGACCAGTAATCGTAATGTGCAAAACGGCGCAGGCTTGCCTCTATGCCGCCGATAACGATATTTACCGGCTGCGCGGCGCCCAGCAGTTTGCCCGCTTCGCGGATCTTGGCGCAGTACACAATAAGCGCGCGGTCGGGCCGTTTGCCCGCACCGCCGCCGTGACTGTACGCGTCCTGAGAACGCGGTTTGTTGTTCGCCGTGTAATTCGCCACCATTGAATCCATCGCTCCCGCGCTCACAAGGAACGCCAGACGCGGAAGCCCCAGCACCGCGAAGCTTTCCGCCCGCGTGCAGTCAGGCTGCGCAATAATGCCCACGGTAAAGCCGTTTGCCTCAAGCCAGCGTCCGAGCAGCGCCGCTGCAAACGAACTGTGATCCACATAGGCGTCTCCCGACACGAACACAAAATCAAGCTGCGTGATATGGCGCTCATCCATGTCGGCGCGGGAAACGGGCAGAAACGCGCGGCGGTCACAGCTGCTGTAAGCATCGTTCATGGCATAACTGTATCATATTGCGGCGCATAAAAAAAGCCGCAGGAGTACGGCCGTCTGATACAGTTAAATTGGAAACGGAATCCTGCTGCGTTAAAAACAGCTTTCATATCAGAAAACAGCCGGACGCAGCCGCCTCAAATTGCGATATGCCTGCAAGCTGACGTCACAGCACAAAGAGCGGTTATTCTTTGCAATACTTCCGTAAAAGTTGGGGTATGATTGCTTTTTTTTCAACGAACGGGTATAAATTTGGCGGGAAAAAACATATCATCGGAGCGTCTGCAATGGCTACAAAGCTTGATTTGAGGGAATTCAACAAAAGAAACATCTATACTTTTATTTATGAATCCGATGGAGTTTCCAAGGCGGAAATATCAGCCAAACTTCAATTGAGCTTGCAAACCGTCAGTCACAATTTATCGGAGCTGAAAGCGCAAGGATTGATTTGTGAAGCAGGAACGTTTAATTCTACGGGCGGCCGCAAACCGAAAATCATCCGAGTTGTACCGGATTCGTATTTCGCTGTCGGAATCGACATCACGAAAAATCATGTCGGTCTCGTCCTGATCGATTTGAAATGCAATGTGCTGCACAGCGTCCGGCTTCATCTTGAATTCCGCGATACACCTGCTTATTTTGAACAGTTTGGAAAAATCCTGCAGAACTTTCTCTCTGGTGCAGCTGTAAAAGTGAATCGTGAAAAGATACTCGGTGCGGGCGTTTCGCTGCCCGCCATCATTTCCGCCGATGGAAAGCGCGTAACGTATCTGAAAATTTTTGAAGCGGCGGACAATCTGTACGAAAAATTATCCGCCGTAATTCCGTTCCCGTTTTTGCTGTTCAACGACGCGAACGCAGGCGGCGCCGCCGAAATCCGATTCCGGAAATCTGTTCAAAAAATCGTGTATCTGTCTCTCAGCAACAGCGTCGGCGGCGCAGTAATGTACACCGACAGTCTGTACCGCGGCGACAACCAGCGCAGCGGGGAGTTCGGACATTTGACACTCAAAGAGAACGGACTCCCGTGCTATTGCGGCAAAACAGGCTGCGCGGATGCGTACTGCAACGCGAGGCTTTTGTCCGACATCACCGACGGAGATTTGTCGGAGTTTTTCATCCGTGTAAAAAACGGTGACAAAACCTGCGTCCGTGAATTCCGCAAGTATTTGAAAAATCTTTCCCTTCTTGTCCATAATCTGCGGATGTGTTTTGACTGCGACATCGTGCTCGGCGGATACGTCGGTTCATATATGGAAGATTTTATCCAGGAGTTTTCTGCTATGGTCAGCGAGCGCAATCCGTTTGAAACGGACTGCGGATATGTCAAAAGCTGCTCTTTTAAGCTGGAAGCGTCCGCGGTCGGCGCAGCGCTGTATTTCGTACGCGGATTTTTGAAAAACATCGGCTGAAATACCAGTAAAATATTTTTCTTTTTTTCTTGACTTCTTGGA
>DXHG01000089.1 GCA_019113455.1 Candidatus Treponema faecavium
ATTCATGTCTGATAAATGGCAAATGTAAAAAAGACAATCGGCAAATTTTTATTTTTTAAACGGGAAATTTGTCAGCCGACGGTAAATTGTTTGGTATGCACGTATGATCGGCACACACCCTGCAGGGAAAAGCAGTCTCGCCCTGCAGCGGCAGTCTGCAAAAAAAACACGTCCGCACATGCAGTGGCAGGACGCATCACACCGCCTGCGCGGCAGCGCAAGACTTGTATCAATGGTATAAGTCTGCTAAAATTGCCAGTATGGTTATTTCATCGATAGACTTAAAAGACGGCAAAGTCGTGCAGTTAAAAAACGGCAAAGAAAAAATACTTGAGCGCACCGACGCGCAGAACCTGCTGCGGGAGTTTGACCGCTACGGCGAAACAGCCGTTATCGATATAGACGCCGCGCTTGGCAGCACCAACTCAGACGGCACAACCGCCAATACTGAACTGCTCACGGCGCTGCTGCGCGGCGGCAGTGTCCGCACCGGCGGCGGAGTCCGTTCCGTGCGGCGCGCAAAAGAGCTTGTCTCGCTCGGCGCAGAAAAGATTATCGTAGGTTCAGCGGCGTTTTCCGCTCAAAACGGTGCCGAAGGCTTTCTCAACACGGCGTTCCTTGATGAGCTGGTGCGCGCCATAGGCCGTCAGCGCGTTATCATATCGGTAGACGCAAAAAATGGCATGATTGCGCTCAAAGGCTGGACAGAAGAAACACAGATACCGCTTATCGCCGCTGCTCAGGCGGCAGAGCAGTACGCCAATGAACTTCTGTTCACCAGCATCGAAAAAGAAGGCTGTATGCAGGGAGCCGACACGGAGCGCATCAAAAGCCTGCGCGAAAGCGTTTCCTGCCGCCTTACCGTTGCCGGTGGCGTTTCAACCGTTGATGAAATAGCCGAACTTGAAAAAATCGGCTGCGATGTGCAGCTCGGTATGGCGCTCTATACCGGCGCGGTAAAACTGAGCGACGCTTTCGCCGCGTGCCTTAACTGGCAGAAATCGCCGCTGATTCCCGTTATTGCGCAGAGCGTGTCCGGCGAGGTGCTTATGCTGGGATTTGCCAATCAGCAGGCGCTTGCCAAAACGGCGGAATCCGGCAGGCTCACGTTCTGGAGCAGGACGCGAAACGAGCTGTGGACAAAAGGGGAACATTCCGGCAATTATCTTGAGGTGGTGCGTCTGCGCGCCGACTGCGACCGCGACACGATTCTTGCAACGGTGATTCCGCACGGGCCGGTATGCCATACCGGCAGCTGGACGTGTTTTTCAGCTGAGGCGGACGCGGCTTCTACGCTTGAGCGCCTGTACGGCATTATCGCCGAGCGCTTTCAGAACCCGCGCCCGGGTTCATACACCGCGACGCTTGACGACGAGCTTGTGCGCGAGAAAGTGGAAGAGGAGGCCGAGGAACTGACTTCCGCGCAGGAGCACGGAGAAGTGGTATGGGAATGTGCCGACCTGCTCTATTTTATCAACGTTCTCATGTACCGCAAAGGCGTTATATGGAAAGAAGTGTTTGACGAGCTTGATCGGCGGCATAAGAAATAACGCTGAGCACTCGGCTGTCTTGTCTGCGGTTTTTATATGGATATAATAAGGAAGCATATGGTAAAAGGGGAGCATCATGATACGAATTATTGAAGAAGATCAGCTTGATCCTGCGATTCTGGAGCGGAAAGTAAACACGGAGCATACACAGGCAGTTAAAACGATACGTGACGCGGTGCGCACTAAAAAAGACGAAGCGGTGCGCGAGTATACTGCGTCTTTTGATAAGCTTTCTTTGCAGTCGTTTGCGGTGCCGGCAGACGATATTATACGGGTAACGCGCACGTTCTGTACAAAAAACGCAGACTTGTACAAGGCGCTGTGCCGTTCCTATGAGCTTGCGCTGCGTTTTGCCCGCTATCAGAAAGAGCCGTTTGACAACTTTGAAGTGGAAATAGAGCCCGGGTTGTTTGCCGGGCAAAAGGTGCTGCCGGTTGACCGCGCAGGCTGCTATGTGCCAGCCGGACGCTTTCCGCTGCTTTCTTCTGTTATTATGACGTGCACGCCGGCTATTGCCGCCGGCGTCAAGGATATTGTGCTGTGTTCGCCGCCGCGTCCGCATCCGTCGGATCCTTCGCTGCCCTGGATACATGAGGGCATTATGGCCGTTGCCGGTATCTGCGGCATTAAACAGGTGTACGCGTGCGGCGGCGCGCAGGCGGTTGCTGCAATGGCATACGGCACGGAAAGTATTCCCCGCTGCGACGTGATAGCAGGCCCCGGCAATGCCTATGTTGCCGAAGCCAAGCGGCTCATTTACGGAGACGCAGGCATAGATATGATTGCGGGTCCGACGGAGGTGTTCATTATCGCCGACGAAACGGCAAATCCGGTGTGGCTTGCCGCCGATATGCTCGCGCAGGCGGAACATGACAGCGACGCGCAGGCAATACTGGTAACATGCAGCAGAGAGCTTGCCGCACAGACGGCGGCGCAGATCGAAGAGCAGCTTGCCGGTCTTGCCACGGCTGACACCGCGCGCGCCAGTATCGAGCATAACGGCATGATTATTATCGCACGCAATTACGAGACGGCAGGCGAATTGGCAAACAAAAAAGCGCCGGAACACCTTGAGCTTGCGATGGACAAAACGGAAAACCGCGATGCGCTTGAAGCGATGCTGCACAATTATGGTACGCTCTTTATCGGCAATTCGGCGGCGGAGGTGCTTGGTGATTATACCGCAGGCGTTAACCACACGCTGCCGACAGCGCAGGCGGCGCGGTATACGGGCGGGCTTTCGGTGCGCCATTTCTTAAAAACGGTAACAACGCTGCGCGCGGAAACCGGTTCTGCAGGCGTGCGCGATTCGGCAGCCGCGGCGGCGGAACTTGCCAGGGCGGAAGGGCTTATCGCGCACGCGCGCGCCGCCGAGTATCGGCTGCAGGAGTAGCGCTGTTCTAAATAAATTTGCCGATTTGCCGCAAAATGAGTACATTTAATAGTAAATAATTAAGAAAGCGCAGGCGCGGTATTTTTTGCGCGGCGTCGGCGTATTCTGTATACCTCAATCTTTTAGGAGCTAGTGGATGGCCACGTATCAGTTTCAGACAGAAGTGAATCAGCTTCTTACGCTCATTATTCATTCCCTGTATTCCAATAAGGATATTTTCCTCAGAGAGATTATCTCCAACGCATCCGACGCGCTTGATAAGCTCAAATATCTGACGGTATCGGACGACGCTTATAAAAGCATAACGTTCCAGCCGCGCATTGATATTTCGTTTGACGAAGACAAAAAGGTGCTTACCGTCAAAGATACGGGAATCGGCATGAATGCGGCGGATCTTACGGAGAACCTCGGCACCATCGCCCGTTCGGGCACCAAAGCGTTTATCGAGCAGCTCACCGCCGAAGCAAAAAAAGATTCCGGTCTTATCGGACAGTTCGGCGTCGGGTTTTATTCGGCGTTTATGGCAGCAAGCCGCATCGACGTGTTTACGCGCAAGGCGGCGACGGATACGGTGTATCACTGGTCCAGCAGCGGCACAAACTCATACGATATGGAAGAGCTGTCGCTTGACAGCGATGAGGCAAAGAAATACGGGCTTGACGCGGGCAACGGTACGGCAATCGTGATGACGCTCAATGAAGAAAGCGGAGAGTATGCGAGCCGCTGGAAAGTTGAGGAGCTCGTAAAAAAATACAGCGACTATGTGGCGTTCCCGATTTTCCTGCATTATACGCAGAAACAGTACGATAAAGACGGCAAAGTTACCGGCAGCGAAGATAAAATCGACCAGATAAACAGCGCAAGCGCGGTCTGGAAGCGCAGTAAGAGCGAACTCAAGCCGGAAGACTACAGCGCATTTTACAAAACGATTGCCCATGATGGAAGCGATCCGCTGTTATATGTGCATACGCACGCAGAAGGCACGCAGGAATATACGACGCTGTTCTACGTGCCGGAACGCGCGCCGTTCGATATGTATCAGGCAGACTATAAAAGCGGTGTTAAGCTGTATGTCAAACGGGTGTTTATCACTGATGACGACCGCGAACTGCTTCCTGCATATCTGCGCTTTGTGCGCGGTGTTATCGACAGCGAGGACCTGCCGCTCAATGTCAGCCGCGAAATCCTGCAGCAGAACCGCATCCTTTCGACGATAAAGACGCAGTCGGTAAAGAAGCTGCTCGGTGAATTTAAGAAGCTTGCCGAAGCAGGAGACAAGGCCGCCTTTGCCGCAAAAGAAGCGGGCGGCATTGACAAGCTCTCAGAAGAAGACAAAAAGACGCTTGAGAAGTGGCATACCTTTATCAAAGAATTTAACCGCCCCATGAAGGAAGGTTTGTATTCCGATTTTGCAAACCGCGACGAAATTGCAGAAATCGTGCGCTTTAAGAGCACCGATGAGGCGGGTACAGGCGACAACTGGACCAGCTTTGCCGATTATGTGCAGCGCATGAAGCCTGAGCAGAAAGCGATCTACTATATTACCGGAACCGACGAGCAGAATCTGCGCAATTCTCCTCTGCTTGAAGCGTACACGGCAAAGGGCTTTGAAGTGCTTATCATGGCGGATGAGATAGATGATATCGTCATTCCTGCGTACAACAAGTATAAGGATTTTGAGCTCAAAGCGGTAAACCGCGCCGGAAGCGATGAAGAGCTCGGTGTTGACAAAAAAGAAGCCGAAAAGAAAGAAAAAGCGTTTAAGCCGGTCGCAGAAAAAATCAAGAAAGCATTGGGCGGCCGCGTAAAGGATGTGCAGCTGTCCAAGCGGTTGTCCGACTCGCCGTCGTGCATCGTCGTTGACGAAAACGATCCGTCTATTCAGATGGAGCGCATGATGCGCGCAATGGGACAAAGCGGTTTTGGCGAGGTAAAGCCCATTCTTGAGGTTAATGGAGAGCATCCGCTTGTCGATTCGCTGCGCGAGTGCAGCGACGATGCGCATATCGAGGATGTGTCTGTCGTGCTGCTTGATCAGGCGCTGCTTATCGGCGGCGCTGAATTAAAGGATCCGGCTGATTTTGTCAAGCGGCTCAACCGCCTGCTCGTAAAATAACGCTGCAGATCGTATATACCTGCAAAGCTGCCCCGCATGGGGCGGCTTTTTTTTATTTTTCCTGCCGGAACAGTTGGCGTATGCGCTGACGGTTTGCCGCCGGCGCATACATACACTGGAAAACACCTGGCGATTACTGCGTACCGTATTGCCGGATAGGTATGCGCTGTCATATTTTCAGCAGTTTTCTTTTCATTTTCTCTTGACAGATGTTACTGTTCTCAGTATCATCATGATAAAGATACTTTTAACAGTAACTTGTATGTTACGGGAGGTTTATGTATGAAAAAGATCATTGCGGTTGGACTGTGCATGTACGCTGCCGTGCTGCTTGCATTTGCCGGCGGAGCCAAAGAAACGCAGGCCGATGACGGGGCTGTTACTATCGGCATCGCGAAAATTGTGCAGCACGCCGCCCTTGACCAGGTGGAACAGGGCGTTATTGACGTGATTACGGAAAGCGGTATTGCCGCATCGTATGATTTGCAGAACGCCAACGGCGACGTGAACACGGCGGCGCAGATTGCAAATAAGTATAAAGCAGAACACGTGGACGCGATTGTCGCTATCGCAACGCCGGTTGCGGTAGCGATGGCAAGCACGATAACAGATATTCCGATCATATTCGGCACCGTCAACGATCCGGTAGGAGCCGGCCTTTTAAGCACGACGGAACATGGAGAAGGCAATATCACCGGCATGTCGGATGCGCTTCCCATTCACACGCATTTGAGCGTCTTTAAAGAAATTGCCGGCATCGAGACACTGGGTTACATCTACACGAGCAGCGAGGCAAACTCGGTAACCGCGATCGAGCAGATTGAAGCCGCGTGCGCCGAACTGGGTATGGAACTCATAACGCAGTCGATCACCAATTCATCAGAAGTAAAGCAGGCCGCGGAAGCCCTTGCTGGTCGTGTCGACGGCGTGTACCTCACGACCGACAACACGGTGTTTTCCGCACTGCCGGCGCTCACCAGCGTGTTTGAGCAGGCAAAAAAACCCGTGTTTTCCGCTGACGTAACCGGCGCAATGGAAGGCGGCTGTATGATCGCCTCGGGTTTCAACTACTATAAGGCGGGACGGGCAACCG
The DNA here is from genome assembly GCA_019113455.1 of Candidatus Treponema faecavium. Lineage (GTDB taxonomy): Bacteria > Spirochaetota > Spirochaetia > Treponematales > Treponemataceae > Treponema_G > Treponema_G faecavium. Next base: position 6,153 of record DXHG01000089.1, read on the forward strand.
GCGAAATCGTTGTCGCCGTGCTCAACGGCACCGCACCGGAAGAAATTCCCGTGCGGTTCATGACAGAGCCGGCAGATTCCGACCTGCTCATCGATCTTGACGCGGCGGCAAACTGCGGTATTACGATACCTGAGAGCTATCTCAGTCAGGCGAACATGATTTACGAAAACGGCGTGCTGACCCAGAAATAGCAGCGGAAATCAAACATGCAGGCATTGCAGAAATATGCAGTATGTCTCTGCCTTATCTGCCTGTGGGCTGCCGTTCCGGCAGCCCTCGCGCAGCAGGCGGCGGACGGCACGACAGAGGCAGCGCCCCAAGATACGGCGGCGCAGAACATAAAACAGGAACTCTCTGCTGCGGCGGAGTCTGTACGCAGCTGGGTCGAAAGCCGGCAGCAGAAAAACGCCGCCGCCGAAACGGAACCGGAAACCGCGCAGAAAGGCAGTCTGCGCGCGCTTGCTTACGTACAGGACATAAAACGCGGTGAGCGGCTCTTGTACGTGCTCTATGAAGACGGGACAGCCGCCGTAGTGCAGGCGGCTGACAGCACCATCGTGCGCCGCAGAAAAGCGGAAGAAGGGCTGCTCTATCCGTTTACGGGAGACAGCACCGTATCGTTTGATGCGATACACCGCGGCGACTGGATTCGGTTTTCATATACGGTATCGGATTATCTTAAATCGCTCATTCCCGGTACCACCGACGCGCTGAGCGCCGTCGAAATAGATATTTTACGATAGATAATCACACATAAAGCGGTGCATAATGATAGAAGGTATTTTAATTGAAGGATTGATATACGGCTGCATGGTGCTCGGCGTATTTGTAACGTTCCGCGTGCTTAATTTTGCCGATATGACAGTCGATGGTTCGTTTCCGCTCGGAGGCGCGGTGCTCGCGGTGCTGCTGCTCAACGGCGCGCCGCCGGCAGCAGCAGTTGTCGCCGCAGCAATATGCGGCATGCTCGCAGGTTTAGTTACTGCGCTCATACATACGCGGCTCAACGTGCCTGACCTGCTCGCCGGTATTCTTACGATGACAATGCTGTACTCGGTAAACCTGCGCATCATGTCAAACCGCGCGAATATCTCGCTGCTGCGTGTCGATACCGTATTCACATGGGCGGAACACGTGTCAGCTTCCCTTTCCATTCCCAGCTCCTGGGGTGCGGTGCTGCTGCTTGCGAGCGTGCTCTGCGCCGTCAAGCTGCTGCTCGACGTGTTTTTTCATACCGACTTCGGTCTCACGATGGGTGCGCTCGGTGCAAATCCGCAGATGATTATCTCGCAGGGCATGAATCCGGCCGTGCTCAAAACAGCGGGAATCATGCTCGGCAACGCGCTTGCCGCAGTGTCCGGCGCGTTTGCGGCAATGTACAACGGATTTGCCGACGTCGGCTCAGGTACGGGCGTCGTTGTGTCAGGACTCGCATCGCTCATGCTCGGCGAGTTCCTTTTGCGCTCAAACCGTATCGGCATACAGACACTCCGCGTGCTTATCGGTTCCATTATCTACCGCGGACTCATGTATTTTGCCCGCAGTTACGGCTACGCCATAGGCATGTCGGCAAACGATCTCAAGCTGATTACCGGCGTGCTCATCATCCTCTGTCTCATCATCTCCCAGATACAGCTTGTACGTCCGCAGCGGCGCAAAGGAGGCGTATAATGCTTACGCTCAATTCCGTGGGAATGGTATTCGCGCGCGGCACGCCTGACGAAAATACCGCCCTTAAAAACATAAACCTCACCGTGCATACCGGAGATTTTATCACCGTTATCGGTTCAAACGGCGCGGGAAAATCAACGCTCTACAACGTTATCGCGGGCACGTTCGTACCCACATCAGGCAGCATAACGCTCTGCCTTGACGGAAAAAACGAGCGTGTTATCACCCACGATAAGGAATACACACGCGCACGGTACATCGGCCGTATCTTTCAAAATCCGCTTTTAGGCACCGCAGGCAAAATGAGTCTTGAAGACAACATGATGATCTGCCTGCGCAAAGGCTATAAAGGGCTTAAAATCAGCCTTAACGCCAAAATGCGCGAATATTTCAAAAGCCGTCTGCGCGAACTTGGCATGGGACTCGAGAACCGGCTCAACGACAATGTAGAACAGTTTTCAGGCGGTCAGCGGCAGGCGCTCACGCTGCTCATGGCTGTCATGTCGGAACCGGCGCTGCTCCTCCTCGATGAGCACACCGCGGCTCTTGATCCGGCAAACGCGGAACTCGTCATGGAGCTTACGCGGAAGTTTGCACAAACGTACAAACTTACCGTGATGATGATAACGCACAATATGCACCACGCGCTCTCATTCGGCAGCAGGCTTTTGATGATGGACAGCGGGAACATTATTCTTGACGTAGAAGGCGAAGAAAAAGCGAAACTCTCGGTATCGGACATCATCGAGCGCTTCCGCCGCATAAAAAACGAAGACCTCGCAAGCGACGAAATGCTCTTACAGTAGTCGCTGCGCGTAACGCTGCGAACCTGTTCGAACAACGGCAGGATTCGCGCTTACAGCAGCTCACGCAGATCGCCTGCATAGCGCACCGTAATGTCTGCCGGCAGACTAAGCAGCTCCCGCGTGCTGCCAAGCCCGCCGGTTACGGCGCACGTGCGGCAGCCGAACGCCTGCCCCGCTTCTATATCCGTTCTTGAATCTCCGACCATGAGCAGCTGCTCCGGCACGAGCGCAGCAAGCCCGCGCTGTGCGCGCGCGTGATTGATATACGAATACGCAAGAATAAGCCCCTCAGGATCAGGCTTTATGCGCGAAAGCTGCTCCGGCCCAACAACTGCCATAAAATACCGGTCAATATGCAGCTCCGACAAAATTGCGCACGACACGGCAAGCGGCTTGTTAGACACAACGCCGAGCGCAATCCCTTTGTCAGAAAGCGCGCGCAGCAGTGTTTCCGCACCGGGATACAGCACCGTCTGCTCGGCACAGTGCGCGGTATAATACGACACATACCATGAAAAAAGCGATGCGAAGCGCTCGCTTCCGTCTTTAAAATCAGCCGCATCGTGCGGCGGCGCACCGGGAACGCTCAGCGCTGCAGCAAACGCGCGTTCAAGCAGTTTTTTTGCGCCGTTTCCGACAAACGACACAATCTGTTCTTTAGAAAGCGGCGCAAACCCCTGCGTGCCGAGCAGCGCATTTACCGAAGCGGCAATATCGCTTCCTGAATCGATAAGCACGCCGTCAAAATCAAATAAAACGCCCGACAGGCCTGACAGCCAGGAACAGATAGGTTTCATACAGCCTCCTTGCCTGCGTTATTCCGCTTCAAATATAGTTTCCCGCAGCCGCTTTACGAGTTTTGCGCGGCTCACCGAGTAAAACTCGCCCCAAAAATTGCCGCCCTCAGTCAGCCGCACCGACGCGTCAAAACCGCTCTTGTTTATAACAATAGGAACTCCTCTGACAACCTCATCGTCATACGTCAGCTCAACCTCACACTGAAGGTCGCGGGCGCGTTCGATAATGCGCAGTTTTCCCAAAAAATCCATCGAGTCCGCCTGCATTTTTTCAGGGCGTACGGACTGCGCAGAAAGCTGCTGCGGTGTAAGGATAATCTTTCGCCTGATGCGCGATTGCAATTCATCACGCTGTTCATCCGTAAGCTCAAGGCATTCAAGGCAGCGTTCAAGCTCGGCAAAAAAAGACCCCTGTTCAGCGGCGGCTGTGCCTGAACGCTGCGGCGCGCCTGTTTTTTCCAAAAAAGACGTCTGCGG